>NZ_CACSIS010000010.1:0-191250 GCF_902705905.1 Klebsiella sp. 18074
GTATATAAAAACAGTATCATTGAGAGGTTAAGATCATGCCACGCCTTTACGAAATTGAAACAGCCTGCCGGGCGGCGATAGTCATCGAGCCCAACGGCAGGCGCACCATCACCACCAGGCGGTTTCTTCAGGAGCTGGAAAAAGTAAACTGGCACTGGTCGCCACGGCAGGCCAATCAGTGGATAGAGGGTTATGTGACGACATTCAAAGACGTCTCTACGCAAGAGGGTGACGACCGCACATTCCAGCTCTACAACCCGAACGGAGGTCTGTAATGGGGTTTGAATCGCCAGCGAAAGACTATATTGAGGATACCCTCACCGTCACGAAACTGTGCCGCGTGGATGCCAACTCCAAAATCGTCAAAACAGATTCCGGTTATGCCATTTTAGATCTGTCGCTGCGTCCGCAGCCTGGTGATTATGTTTTGATTCGTTACGATGGGATAACGGATTTCGGTCAGCTGCAGGGCCAATCGTTCATTACCCGTGATGGAGAAGCGATCGAGGGCGAGGGTGTGGAGGTTTACGGAGTGGTGACGTTCACCGTTAACGATCTGCGTCGAGATGACTGTCCGGTGTGAGAGGTGGTGGCTCTACGCCACCTTTCCATCTAAATAATCCGCCCACCATTGCATCATCTCTTTGCGCTTATCCAGGTACTGAGCATGGTTGTATATCCCGCGAATTGAGCCGCTGTTGGCGTGCGCGAGTTGTTTCTCTATCGCGTCCGCCGGCCACTCATGCTCATTCATTATCGTACTAAACTGGTGGCGGAACCCGTGGCCGCTCGCCAGTCCTTCATATCCTATCTGCCGTATGACAAGCAGAACGGCATTTTCACTGATGGATTTCTTTTTGTCGTTGCGTCCGGCGAAAACGAAATCCGATACTGGGCTGGTTATTGGCTTCAGAGCGTTGAGCAGATTGATTACCTGATCCGACATAGGCACAACGTGGACACGTCGCCCCTTCATCACTGCGGCATCGATAGTTATCATCCTGTTTTCAAAATCGACGTTCGCCCATTGCATAGACCTGAGCTCTTTAGTGCGAAGCACGGTATATTGCAAAACCTGTGTAGCAATTTTCGAAACTATGCTTCCTGAGAAACCTGACAGGGCCTTATTGAATGCTGGTATCTGATCTGCCGGCAGGAAAGGGTAGTTCTGCTTACGATAACCTTTCATCGCATCTGCAAGGTCTGGTGCAGGATTGTATTTTGCTCGTCCAGTAACGATTGCGTACCTGAATACTTCCCCGCATCGGCGCCGAGCTTTATTAGCTCGCTCCATCGCTCCTCGGTCTTCAAACCGGCGGATCACCTCAAGTATCCTCATTGGCTCTATTTCATTAATTTCCAGACCGCCAATCATCGGAAGTATGTCATCCTGGAACATGCGAGCCAGCTCGTTACCGTACCCCTCTGACCATACCTGCTTCTTATGCTCATACCATTCAAGATAAATTGCGCCGAAAGAGTTGTCTTTGACGGATAGCTTTTTAGCTTTGACCGGATCAACCCCCACCGAAACGTCTTTCCTCGCAGCCCACGCTTTATCTCTCGCCTCCTGCAATGACATAAGTGGGTACTTCCCTACAGTCAGAACCCTTTCTTTCCCATCAATTTTGTAGCGCAACTGCCAGACCTTTTTCCCGGATACGGGCACGTACAGGTAAAGGCCGTTGCTGTCGAGCAGTCGATACGGTTTATCTTTCGGCTTCGCCGCGTCGATTTGCTTGATGGTTAGCATGGGTAAAATTCCAGTGGGTAAAATTATTTACTCGTTTTTTACCCGCTCAAGCATGCGGCTGTCAACGACCTGAAGCGAACTATGGCGAACGGGTGTTTTATGGAGTGCTTGCTGTGTAAGGGTTTATGCGAACTATGCCGGAGGGTGGCGAACTGATAAGAAGTGTCCCCTGCAGGAATCGAACCTGCAACTAGCCCTTAGGAGGGGCTCGTTATATCCATTTAACTAAGGGGACGAAGCGGCGGGATTATAGCGTTTTTTTCCTTACAGGTTAAGCAGCTATCGGCTGACTGCTCAATCTATCGCCACTTAGCGTGTTTTTTTAGCTTTAGCCCGCGCTTTTTTCTCATTACTGATGTCGTTACGGATCTGGGCATGGCTGAGCAGGGCGAAAATAAACGTCCCGCCGCAAATATTGCCGGCCAGCGTCGGCAGGGCGAATGGCCAGATAAACTCCTGCCATGGCAGCGAGCCGTTGAAGACCAGATAAAATATCTCGACGCTGCCGACCACAATATGGGTGGTATCGGCGAGTGCAATAAGCCAGGTCATCATAATTATGACCACGATCTTTGCCGCACCGGCGGCGGGGAACATCCACACCATCGTTGCTACCAGCCAGCCGGAAATAATCGCGTTGGCAAACATTTCGCCCGGCGTGTTCTGCATGACCTTCAGGCTGATTTTCTCAAAGGCGTCGCGGGTGGCAGGGTCAAATATTGGCATAACATCAAAGGCCCAGGCGGCGATGGCCGTGCCGATGAGGTTGCCCGCCAGCACAATGCCCCACAGACGTAATAACAGGCCGACGTTACCGAGGGTGGGTTTATGCATGATTGGCAGCACGGCGGTCACGGTATTCTCGGTAAACAGCTGCTGGCGGGCCATGATAACGATGATAAAACCGAAGGTGTAGCCGAGGTTTTCCAGCAAATACCCGCCCGCTACGTCGGTAAGATGCACGTGAAAAATGCCTTTTGCTACCAGCGAGGCGCCCATCGACAGGCCCGCAGCGACCGCTGACCAAAGCAGAGCCATGCCGTCGCGCTCAAGCTCCTTCTGACCCTCCTGGCGGATCTCTTCATGCGTGGCCATGGCGCGAGAGGGCAGACGATCCTCATCCACCTCTATTTCCTCGCCCTGCTGTTTCTCGTCGCTCTCAACTTCTATCTCTTCTTTACCGCTGCGGCGATCGGGCGATTCCGGGTATGGAGTCATGCCGTTTCCCTCAATGATTTTTCATTATCATAAGCGTAGAGATATTTTCCGCGGACGGCGCTGGTGAACCTCCTATTTTTTGTGCAATGGCAAGAATAGCAATACGAATATTGCAAAATATGTATAGAATCAGGACGCAACGATTATACCAAAGAGGGCTATGCTGAAAGCAGGCACCAGAGTGCACCTTGCTTCGGGCGATATCTTCATGGAGGCTGCAGTCCCCGGATGACCCACAGCGATAGCCAAAATTAACAGGGAGACACACCTATGAATTATCGCCTGTCGGCGCTTGCGCTCGGCGCCACACTGCTGGTGGGATGTGCCAGTTCCAGCTCTGGCGATTCGCCACAGGGGCGTTCAGACCCGCTTGAAGGGTTTAACCGTACGATGTTCAACTTCAACTTTAACGTGGTGGATCCGTACGTTCTGCGTCCGGTAGCCGTGGCATGGCGTGACTATGTCCCGCAGCCGGCGCGTAATGGGCTGAGTAACTTTACCAGCAACCTTGAAGAACCGGCGGTGATGGCCAACTACTTCCTGCAGGGCGATCCCTATAAAGGTATGGTGCACTTTACCCGCTTCTTCCTTAACACTATTCTCGGGATGGGCGGCCTGATTGACGTCGCCGGAATGGCGAACCCGCAGCTGCAGCGCGTCGAGCCGCATCGCTTTGGTAGCACCCTGGGTCACTACGGTGTTGGCTATGGCCCGTACGTGCAGCTGCCGTTCTACGGAAGCTTTACGCTGCGTGATGAAGGCGGTGATATGGCCGATGGGCTCTATCCGGTGCTCTCCTGGCTGACCTGGCCAATGTCTATCGGTAAGTGGGCGGTTGAAGGGGTAGAGACCCGAGCCCAGCTGCTGGATTCCGATGGCCTGCTGCGCCAGTCCTCAGATCCGTATATCCTGGTGCGTGAAGCCTACTTCCAGCGCCATGACTTTATCGCGAGCGGCGGTAAGCTCACGCCGGCAGATAACCCGAACGCCCAGGCGATTGAGGGCGATCTGAAAGATATCGACTCGCAGTAATCTGTTGATATAAATAAAAAGGGTGAACATCGCGTTCACCCTTTTTTTATGCCGTCAGCTTATCAGAAGCGATAGTTGAAGTTTGCGCCGTACAGCCAGGCCTTGCCTTCAGAACGGAAGGTGTAAGGACCTTCTTTGATCTCTACGTGCTGGCCGTGCATGTAGGAGACGCCAACGTCTACGGATGCATCTTTATTGAAGGCGTAGGTGGTACCTGCGCTCAGCCACAGACGGTCCTGATCCGGAATGGAGATGGAGCGGTTAGAGGCTGGAACCGGGCTATCATCGAAGGCGATACCGCTACGGAAGGTCCAGTTATCGTCGTAGTAATAGGTGGTACCCAGCGCGATGCGGTAGGCATCCTTAAAGCTCTCATCTTTATAGAACAGCGTCTCGCCGTTGCTGCCGGTCGCTTTCAGCTCCTGGAACTGACTCCAGCTGGTGTAGGTCAGGCTATAGTGAACCGCCCACTGCGGTGCGACGCGGTTATAGCCGGACAGCTCCCACATTTCAGGCAGGTTCAGGGTCAGAGAACCATTGGTAGTCTGACCGTTGGTCCCGGCCGGAAGGCCGAAATTGCCGAGGATTTGGTTGTACGCTGAAGGCAGGCTGCTCTTGTAGTTACCGTCAAAGTCGATTTTCACTTCAGAACGGTAGGTGAAGCCATAGCGGTTATTCTTATCAAGTTCATAAAGAATACCGGCGTTCCAGCCGAAGCCCCAGGCGTTACCGTTCAGGTGCGCAATCTGCGTATCCGCAGGGATTTGCGATACCGGGCCCGCCAGCTGCGGCGGCAGGGCGCCTGAACCGGCAACGATCTGCCCCAGATCGCCCGCGTAGCGCTCGATCTTGGCCTTCGCATACACCGCATCAAACCCTAAGCCAAAGCTCCAGTGGCTGTCCAGGCGATAGGCGCCGCTCAGGTTGAAGTTGGCGGTGGTTAAATCGGTTTTCCCCCCCATGCTGCCGGCGGCATAATCGTCGGCGTACTCGGTAGCCAGACCGTAGTTAGAGGTAATCGATGCCCCCCAGCCAAACTGATCGTTAATCGGCGACACGAAGTGGAAGTTAGGTACCCATGCGGTTGGCGCAATATTTTTGGCGTTCAGGCTTTTGCCCGTTGGCGAGTTGCCCGACATGTTGACATCGGGATCGACAAATACCGCGCCCATAGACATGGTTGGACGATCGAACATCATAATCAATGCTGGGTTACGGCTGGCATTGCCCGCATCGTCAGCAATTGCACCTTCACCGGAATAGGCGCGACCAAGGCCTGATGAAGAGAATTCGTTTAACTGAAAGCCTGCTGACCAGGCCTGTGTGGAAACAAGTGCTACAGCCACTGCGAGGGCAGATTGGGTAAAGCGGGTTTTCTGGCTCATGCCCATAACCTCATTGAGTTATTTTTATTTAAACTATGTTACATGCCGTAACAGAAGCGCGAAGTGTAGGGTCTGCTTTACGACAGAGAAATCAGACCAGTGCGCTGATTATAGGTCTGACCAGATGAGATGTTGCAAGTTTGTTCATGGGATTTTTCAATTGTGATACGAAAAAAGCGATCCAGCCGGCAAATTTGCCTTCATCCAGGGGGGCTGATTCGGGTAATTCTTGTTTTGGATCATTTTTAAGTGTGATTTCGGTCACTTAGAGCCGTTGTCATCATTAACGACTGGAGGCACTCCTCGACCGGGCGTAAAATAAGCCTATTAATTGTCTGGCACCTTGCGTGCATATACAGAGGAAATCTACGATGAGTAAAGTTAGTGCAGATGAAACCCCGGTTTGCTGCTGTATGGATGTTGGCACCATTATGGACAACACCGATTGCACCGCCTCCTACAGTCGCGTGTTTGCCAACCGCGCTGAAGCCGACGAAACCCTGGCGGCGTTGAGCGAAAGAGCCCGCGGCGTTGAATCCGATCCGTGCAAAATTATCCCGACCTTTACCGAGGTTGAAGGCGGCGTGCAGCTGGATATCGATTTTGTATTCTGCTGCGAAGCGGAAACCCTGATTTTCCAGCTCGGACTGCGTTAATTCCGTTCTGACGCCCCCTTTCTGCGGGGCGTCATCTTCTCCTTTCAATGTGTTTTGGCTCCCACTTTTTTGCTTCTCCGATTGGCTTAATGTAAAAAATTAGTTAAAACTGTTATCAGGTCAGACCACTTGGTCTTATCGGTTAACAGGGGAAAGTTATGAGTCAGGCACTACCGCTTGTCACCCGTCAGGGCGATCGCATTGCCATCGTCAGCGGTTTACGTACGCCGTTTGCCCGTCAGGCAACGGTATTTCACGGCGTTCCCGCGATTGATTTGGGAAAAATGGTCATCAGTGAAATGCTGGCTCGCGGCGATATTCCCCCGCAGATCATTGAACAGCTGGTCTTTGGCCAGGTGGTACAGATGCCGGAAGCGCCGAATATTGCGCGCGAGATCGTGCTTGGCACCGGCATGAGCGTGCACACCGATGCCTATAGCGTCAGCCGCGCCTGTGCGACCAGCTTCCAGGCCGTCGCCAACGTAGCCGAAAGCCTGATGGCCGGAACGATCCGCGCGGGCATTGCCGGCGGCGCCGATTCCTCATCGGTGCTGCCTATCGGCGTAAGTAAAAAGCTGGCCCGCACGCTGGTGGATGCCAATAAGGCGCGCACCCTTGGCCAGCGGCTGAAGCTTTTTTCTCGCCTGCGCCTGCGCGATCTTTTACCGGTACCGCCCGCCGTCGCCGAATACTCGACCGGGCTGCGGATGGGCGATACCGCAGAGCAGATGGCAAAAAGCTGGGACATCAGCCGTGAACAGCAGGATGCACTGGCGCTTCGTTCCCATCAGCTGGCGGCCAAAGCCTGGGAGGAGGGAAAACTTTCGGCCGAAGTGATGACCGCCTACGCGCCGCCGTTCCGCGAGCCTGTAGAAAGCGATAACAATATTCGTAAGAATTCTACCCTTGCTGATTACCAAAAGTTACGTCCGGCCTTCGATCGCCAGCACGGCACGGTCACCGCGGCCAACAGTACGCCGTTAACCGACGGCGCCGCGGCGGTGATGATGATGACGGAATCCAGAGCTAAGGAGCTGGGGTTAACCCCGCTGGGCTATCTGCGCAGCTACGCCTTCACCGCCATCGGCGTTCAGCAGGACATGCTGCTGGGGCCGGCATGGTCAACACCTTTGGCGCTGGAAAGGGCGGGTCTGACCCTCGCCGATTTAACCCTTATCGATATGCATGAGGCTTTTGCCGCGCAAACGCTGGCCAACCTGAAGTGTCTGGCAAGCGATCGTTTTGCCCGCGAAGTGCTGGGCCGCTCGCAGGCCACTGGCGAAGTGGATGACAGCAAGTTTAACGTCCTCGGCGGCTCCATTGCTTACGGTCATCCCTTTGCCGCGACCGGCGCGAGGATGATCACGCAAACGCTGCACGAGCTGCGGCGCAGAGGGGGCGGGTTTGGTCTGGTCACCGCCTGTGCGGCGGGCGGTTTAGGCGCCGCCATGATTCTGGAGGTGGAGTAATGACTCCTGCATCGGCGTTTACTCTCGATATTCGTCCGGACAACGTGGCGGTTATTACCATCGATACGCCCGGCGAAAAAATGAATACCCTGAAGGCCGAGTTTGGCAGCCAGGTGCGGGCTATTATCCGCCAGATCCGCGATAACAAATCCCTGCGCGGCGTGGTGATCATTTCTGCTAAACCGGACAACTTCATCGCCGGGGCGGATATCAATATGATTGCCCGCTGTACCAGCGCGGAAGAGGCGGAGGCGCTGGCTCGTCAGGGGCAGCAGATCATGGCCGAGCTCCACGGGCTGACTATTCCGGTAATCGCCGCTATCCACGGCGCCTGCCTTGGCGGAGGCCTTGAGCTGGCGCTGGCCTGCCACGGGCGAGTTTGTAGCGATGATGATAAAACTCGCCTTGGTCTTCCTGAGGTGCAGCTGGGTTTGCTGCCGGGTTCCGGCGGCACGCAGCGGCTGCCGCGGTTGATTGGCGTCAGAAGCGCGCTGGAGATGATTCTCACTGGCAAACAGCTGCGCGCCAGACAGGCGCTTAAGGCCGGGCTGGTGGACGATGTGGTACCGCAGGCTATTTTACTGCAAACGGCGGTGGAGCTGGCGCTGAAAGGGCGTCCGGCAAGCCGCAATATGCCAATGCGCGAGCGCGTTCTTGCCGGCCCGCTAGGGCGTAATCTGCTGTTTCGCCTGGTGGCGAAGAAGACGCAGCAGAAGACCCAGGGCAACTATCCCGCCGCGAGAAAAATTCTTCAGGTCATTGAGAACGGGCTGGCTCATGGCTGCAGCAGCGGCTACGCCGAGGAGGCGAAAGCCTTCGGCGAGATGGCGATGACGCCGCAATCGCAGGCGCTGCGCTCTATTTTCTTTGCCAGCACCGAGCTGAAAAAAGATCGCGGCGCCGAGGCTGAAGCTGGGCCTTTAAACAGCGTCGCCGTTCTCGGCGGCGGCCTGATGGGCGGGGGAATAGCTTACGTTACCGCCAGCAAAGGCGGATTGCCGGTGCGAATCAAGGATATTCAGGCCAGCGGGATTAACCATGCTTTGAAGTACAGCTGGGCGCTGCTGGACAAGCAGGTGCGCCGCCGCTATATGCGCGCCAGCGAGCGCGACCGCCAGCTGGCGCTTATCTCCGGGACCACGGATTATCAAGGGTTTGCCCACCGCGACGTGGTGATTGAAGCCGTATTCGAGGACTTAGCGCTTAAACAGCGCATGGTCGCCGAAATAGAACAACATTGCGGCCCGGAGACGATCTTTGCCTCCAATACGTCTTCGCTGCCGATCGCCGGGATCGCGGCGCAGGCCAGCAGGCCTCAGCGGGTGATCGGCCTGCACTATTTCAGTCCGGTTGAAAAAATGCCGCTGGTGGAGGTTATCCCGCACCAGCATACGGACCCGCAGACCGTCGCCACGGTGGTCCGACTGGCAAAAATGCAGGGCAAAACGCCGATCGTGGTGGCGGATAAAGCTGGCTTCTACGTCAACCGGATTCTCGCCCCCTACATTAACGAAGCGATGCGTTTACTGATGGAAGGCGAACCCGTTGAGCATATCGATAACGCACTGGTTAAATTCGGTTTTCCTGTAGGGCCTATCCAACTGCTCGATGAAGTGGGTATCGACACCGGCACCAAAATTATTCCCGTTCTGGAATCGGCGTGGGGAGAACGTTTTAGCCCGCCTGCAAATATCATTGATGCGATCTTGAATGACGATCGCAAAGGCAGAAAAAATAGCCGCGGTTTCTATCTTTATGAGAAAAAAGGGCGTACAAGCAAAAAACGACCCGATGCGGCAATTTATTCGCTACTGGGGATTTCTGCCCCGCAGGCGCGATTGTCAGCGCAGCAGGTGGCGGAACGCTGTGTGATGATGATGCTCAATGAAGCGGCGCGCTGCTTCGATGAGCAGGTTATTCGCAGCGCCCGCGATGGCGATATCGGCGCCGTGTTTGGTATTGGCTTCCCGCCGTTTCTTGGCGGCCCATTCCGCTATATGGATACATCCGGGGCGGGTGAAGTGGTTGCAATTTTGCAGCGTCTGGCCGCTCAGTACGGCCCGCGTTTTACGCCATGTGAAAATTTATTGCGCATGGCCGAGCAGGGGGCGACATTTTGGCCCGCTGGCGAACGGACGACCTAAGTTCTGGTCAAAGAAGATAAATCCGACGATGAATGACGCTGTCGGTTGGCTGTTTTGTCAACAATCATTGACTATACTTACGCCACTGAGGTAAAAAACAGCGTTTCATTCGTTGGATGGATCAGGCACAATGCCCGGCCACTGAGTCGACTGCGTATTACCTTCGCGGGCAAGACTACGGTGCTTCTGGTTAACAAAAGCGGTGCAATATGCAAGTTTTTATCATGCGTCACGGCGACGCTGCCCTCGATGCAGCCAGTGACTCGGTTCGTCCATTAACCGCATGCGGTTGTGATGAGTCTCGTCAGATGGCAACCTGGCTGAAAGGTCAGAAAGTGGATATTAAGCGGGTTCTTGTGAGTCCTTATCTGCGTGCAGAACAGACGCTGGATATCGTAAGAGAGTGCATGAACCTGCCGAAGAACGTCGACGTCATGCCGGAGCTGACGCCGTGCGGCGACGTTGGCCTGGTCAACGCCTATCTTCAGGCGCTGGCGAATGAAGGTGTGGCAACGGCGCTGGTCGTTTCTCACCTGCCGTTGGTGGGGTACCTCGTCTCAGAGCTCTGCCCGGGAGAGACTCCTCCGATGTTCACGACCTCGGCCATTGCCTGCGTGACGCTCGATGACAACGGCAAGGGCGAATTCAACTGGCAGATGAGCCCCTGCAACCTGAAGATGGCGAAAGCTATCTAATCTCTCCCCGGAGCCGACGTATTACGGAAGCTCCGGCGGTTGCCACTCTTCAATCTCAATCAGCACCAGCAGTGCGGCGTCTCCGCCGTACTCTTTTGGCGCCTGATGGAAGGCCATAATATGCGGATGCTGCGCCAGCCATAATGGCGTTTGCTGCTTCAGAATATGCTTTCCGTGGCCGTGCATCACACAGGCGCAGAATACGTGCTCCCGGCGGCATGCGGCAATCAGCGCGCCCAGCTCCTGCTTTGCCTGCTGCTGGGTTAAACCATGCAGGTCAAGAAACAGCTCGGGCGAATAGTCTCCGCGGCGCAGCTTTTTCAACTCAAAGTGGCTCACGTCCGAACGGACGTATTTTACCGACCCCTCGGTATTCAGCAGCGGCTGAAATTCATCCGAAAAGTAGTGACTGTTGTCGGCCTGCTCCTGAAGCAGACGCTTCGGCGGCACTTCGGTTATTTTCTTGCGCAGCGGGCGGTGAACGATAGTGTCCTGCTTAATCTTACGCGTGCCGGTCATGAGCTGACGGAACAGCGTCTGATCCTCCACGCTAAGCGATGTTTTCTTTTTCATTGCCCACTCTCATCTTTTCTTTGCGCTAGTTTACCCGACCCGGAGTAGATCCAGGCAAGCAAAACGTACTTTTCCCCCTCTGCCTGACGTAAGAATGCTGATTTATCGCCGTCTTCGTGGCAAACTAGCCGCCGAATTTACAGTAGAGCGTGTCCTGGAGGATGGCGTGGATAAAATTTTTGTTGATGAAGCAGTCAATGAGCTGCAGACCATTCAGGACATGCTGCGCTGGGCGGTAAGCCGTTTCAGCGCGGCGAATATCTGGTACGGTCACGGCACCGACAACCCGTGGGACGAAGCGGTGCAGCTGGTGCTGCCATCGCTGTACCTGCCGCTGGACATCCCGGAAGACATGCGCATTGCGCGCCTGACCTCCAGTGAAAAGCACCGCATCGTTGAGCGCGTGATTCGCCGCGTCAACGAGCGCATTCCGGTCGCCTATCTGACCAACAAAGCCTGGTTCTGCGGCCATGAGTTTTACGTCGATGAACGCGTGCTGGTGCCGCGCTCGCCGATTGGCGAGCTTATCGAAAACCAGTTTGCCGGACTGATTGACCATCAGCCGCAGCACATCCTCGATATGTGCACCGGCAGCGGCTGTATCGCCATCGCCTGCGCCTATGCCTTCCCGCAAGCGGAAGTCGACGCGGTGGATATCTCCCCTGACGCGCTGGCCGTCGCCGAACAAAACGTGGAAGAGCACGGGCTGATTCATCAGGTTACGCCGATTCGCTCCGATCTGTTCCGCGATCTGCCGAAGGTGCAGTATGACCTGATCGTCACCAACCCACCGTACGTCGACGAAGAAGATATGTCCGATCTGCCGGGCGAATATCGGCATGAGCCGGTGCTCGGGCTGGCCTCAGGCAGCGACGGTCTGAAGTTAACCCGCCGCATCCTCGCCTGCGCCCCGGATTACCTCAACGATGACGGTATTCTGATTTGTGAAGTCGGTAACAGCATGGTACATCTGATTGAACAGTATCCGGATGTCCCGTTCACCTGGCTTGAGTTCGATAACGGCGGAGACGGCGTGTTTATGCTGACCAAACCGCAGCTGATCGCCGCCCGGGTGCATTTCGGTATTTATAAAGACTAAAAAGCAAAAACAACACGCAAACATGACGGAGCCGTGATGGCAGGAAATACAATTGGACAACTCTTTCGCGTAACCACCTTCGGCGAGTCGCACGGCCTGGCGCTGGGCTGCATCGTCGACGGCGTACCGCCGGGCATCCCGCTGACCGAAGCCGATCTGCAGCACGATCTGGATCGCCGCCGTCCCGGCACCTCGCGCTATACCACCCAGCGTCGCGAACCGGACCAGGTTAAGATCCTGTCCGGCGTATTCGAAGGCGTCACCACCGGCACCAGTATTGGCCTGCTGATTGAGAATACCGACCAGCGTTCGCAAGATTACGGTGCGATTAAAGACGTTTTTCGTCCCGGCCACGCGGATTACACCTACGAGCAGAAGTACGGCCTGCGCGATTATCGCGGCGGCGGACGCTCGTCGGCGCGCGAAACCGCGATGCGCGTTGCGGCAGGGGCGATCGCCAAGAAGTTCCTCGCGGAGAAGTTTGGCATCGTCATCCGCGGCTGCCTGACCCAGATGGGTGATATCCCGCTGGCCATTAAAGACTGGGAGCAGGTTGAACAGAACCCGTTCTTCTGTCCCGATCCGGATAAAATCGACGCGCTTGATGAGCTGATGCGCGGCCTGAAAAAAGAAGGTGACTCGATTGGCGCAAAAATCACCGTCGTAGCCGATGGCGTGCCTCCGGGACTCGGTGAGCCGGTATTCGACCGCCTGGATGCTGACATTGCCCACGCGCTGATGAGCATCAATGCGGTGAAAGGCGTTGAGATTGGCGACGGCTTTGAGGTGGTTAAGCTGCGCGGCAGCGAAAACCGTGATGAGATAACCAAAGCCGGTTTCCAGAGCAACCATGCGGGCGGCGTGCTCGGCGGGATCAGCAGCGGTCAGCAGATTGTCGCGCATATTGCGCTGAAGCCGACCTCCAGCATCACCGTTCCGGGGCATACCATTAACCGCTTTGGCGAAGAAGTCGAGATGATCACCAAAGGGCGGCACGATCCGTGCGTGGGGATCCGCGCGGTGCCGATCGCGGAAGCGATGCTGGCGATCGTGTTAATGGATCACTTTATGCGTCAACGCGCACAGAACGGCGACGTGACGACATCAATTCCACGCTGGTAATCGATGAAAAAAACCGTTATCGCTCTGCTGGCACTCGTGGCCAGCTCTGCCTGCACTGCGGCAACGCCGTGGCAAAAAATCACTCAGCCGATAGGCGGCAGCGCGCAGTCTATCGGCGCTTTTGCTAACGGCTGTATTGTAGGAGCCCAGGCGCTGCCGCTGAACTCGGTAAACTACCAGGTGATGCGTACCGACCAGCGCCGCTATTTCGGCCACCCCGATCTTGTCCGGTTTATCCAGCGCCTGAGCAATCAGGTGCATAGCCGGGGAATGGGCACGATGCTGATTGGCGATATGGGCATGCCCGCCGGCGGGCGTTTTAACGGTGGCCACGCCAGCCATCAGAGCGGCCTGGACGTGGATATTTTCCTCCAGCTGCCGCAGACGCGCTGGAGCCCGGCGCAGCTGCTGAAGCCGCAGGCGCTGGACCTGGTTTCCGGCGACGGCAAGCGCGTTGTCCCGGCGCGCTGGAGCCCGCAAATTAGCCAGCTGATCAAGCTGGCGGCGGAAGATAGCGAGGTCACGCGCATCTTCGTTAATCCGGCCATCAAACAGCAGCTCTGCCTTGATGCCGGAAGCGATCGCGACTGGCTGCATAAGGTTCGCCCGTGGTTCCAGCACCGTGCGCATATGCACGTTCGCCTGCGCTGCCCTGCCGGAAGCCTGGAGTGCGAAGAGCAGGCGCCGCCGCCTGCCGGCGATGGCTGCGGTGCTGAGCTGCAAAGCTGGTTCGAACCCCCGAAACCCGGAACAACCCCTCCTGTGAAGAAGACGCCGCCTCCGCTGCCGCCTTCCTGCCAGGCGCTACTGGATGAGCACGTTCTTTAATGGATAGTTTTATCAACCTGTTTATGGTTTCGCCCACGGTGCTGGTAGTGCTTTTTTTCGTCGCTATTCTCGCCGGGTTTATCGATTCTCTGGCCGGCGGCGGCGGGCTGTTGACCGTCCCGGCGTTGATGGCTGCGGGGCTTCCTCCGGCGCAGGCGCTGGCGACCAACAAGCTGCAGGCCTGCGGCGGCTCGCTCTCCGCGTCGCTCTACTTTATCCGCCGCAAGGTGGTGAACCTCGCCGATCAGAAGCTTAATATTGTGATGACCTTTATCGGCTCCACCGGCGGTGCGCTGCTGGTACAGCACGTGCAGTCCGATATCCTCAAGCAGATTTTGCCGATCCTGATTATCGGGATTGGCCTCTATTTTCTGCTGATGCCAAAATTAGGCGAGGCCGATCGCCAGCGTCGTTTGTACGGCCTGCCGTTCGCGCTTATCGCCGGCGGCTGCGTGGGTTTTTATGACGGCTTCTTCGGCCCGGGCGCCGGCTCGTTCTACGCTCTGGCCTTTGTGACCCTGGCGGGGTTCAACCTTGCAAAATCAACCGCTCATGCGAAGGTGCTCAACGCAACCTCCAACCTTGGCGGCCTGCTGCTGTTTATAATTGGCGGCAAAGTGATTTGGGCCACCGGATTCGTGATGATGGCGGGGCAGTTTATTGGCGCCCGCGCGGGCTCACGGCTGGTATTGAGCAAAGGGCAATCGCTGATTCGACCGATGATCGTGGTCGTGTCCGCAGTGATGAGTGCGAAACTTCTTTATGACAGCCACGGGGCGGAAATCCTACAGTGGTTGGGAATGAATTAATGCAACAGCAACACCATTATGAGCAGCTGATCGCTATTTTTGACGGCTGCTTCGCCGACAATTTTAATACCCGTCTGATTAAAGGCGATGACGAACCGATCTATCTTCCGGCTGATGACGACGTACCTTTTAACCGTATCGTCTTTGCCCACGGCTTTTATGCCAGCGGCCTGCACGAAATTTCGCACTGGTGTATTGCCGGGAAAGCGCGTCGTGAACTGGTTGATTTCGGCTACTGGTACTGCCCGGATGGCCGCGATGCGATGACCCAGTGTCAATTTGAAGATGTCGAAGTGAAGCCCCAGGCGTTTGACTGGCTATTTTGCGTGGCGGCGGGCTTCCCATTTAACGTCAGCTGCGACAACCTGGAAGGGGACGTCGAGCCCGATCGCATTGCCTTTCAGCGGCGGGTCCATGCCCAGGTCATGAGCTATCTGGAGCAGGGGATCCCGGAACGTCCGGCACGATTTATTCAGGCATTACAAAAATATTATCAAACGCCGCCACTGACGGCAGAACAATTTCCGTGGCCGGAAGACCTGCACTAAGGCCACGCTTTACACTAGAAGAGGAAAGACAATGCTCGCGGAGTTTGAATCACGCATTCTGGCGCTAATCGACGAAATGGTAGACCACGCCAGCGATGATGAACTGTTTGCCGGCGGCTATCTGCGTGGCCACCTGACGCTGGCGGTAGCCGAGCTGGAAGGCGGAGACGATCACTCGCCGCAGGCGATCAGTGACCGGGTTACTCATAGCCTGGAAAAAGCGATCGGCGCGGGAGAGCTTTCGCCGCCGGACCAGATCCTCGTTCAGGATATGTGGAATAAATTGTATCAGCAGGCAAAACGCTAAATAGCCTGCTCGATAGCCCTGGCCGCGCGTTGCGAGGTCGGGGAATAGCCCGGAGAGTGCCATCCGGGCTACCTCAACGGATTATTTCACCTCTTTTCCCTTCAGCAGTTTCCTCACCCATAGCCGATTAGGATTGAGCGCCGCCAGCGTTTCGCGATCCATTGGCAGCGGTTCACCGCTCATCTGTGCCGCCAGAATTTCCGCCGTTAACGGCGCGGAGCACAGCCCGCGCGATCCCAATGCCCCAAGAAGATAGAGATTGCTATGCACCGGCGCAGAGGGCGCATCCTCCTTCTGCTCGGCAAGCTGAGCGTACCGGGCCAGGGTGGCATCATAGTCCGGCACGTTGCCGACCATCGGTAAATGGTCGCGGGTGGCGCAGCGCACACCGCAGCGGGCCTCGTTGGCGCTGATATCGACCTCCTGGGCCCACTGCGCATCGGGGAAGCAGTCTACCAAACGCTGACGGTTCTGCTGCTGGTCCTCGGCGCTGAACGCCGTTTCCGTCTGCCCGCGATGATAGCTGGCTCCGATACAGTGCTGCTGGTTACGCGGGTTTTGCGGCGTCAGGTAGCCGTCATAGCACAGCACCTGGCGCAGCTGAGAAAGCTCCGGCGTTGTCGGGATATGGCTAACCTGGCCGCCCACCGGATAGGCCGGCAGCTGCGCGGTTTGGCTGAAGGTTGTCAGCTGATGGCCGTTCGCCAGTACCACCACGGCATGCTGCTGGCGCTGGTTCAGCTGCCAGCCGTCGCCCTCGGCGGTGAGCGTCTCCACCTTAAAGCCATAGCGCGCGTGCAGCCCTCGGGTCGCCGCCAGCGCGAGGAGTTCGGCCGTCAGCTGCTGCGGGCAGAGCCAGCCTCCTGCGGGATAGGCGATCCCGCCGCAGCCGGTCTCGACGCCGGTCGCCTGCGCCACCGCTTCGGCGCTGACGACGGCGGCAATTTCCGCTGGCAGATTGAGCTCAAGCATCCGGGCGATTTTTTGCCCGCTTTTCTCATCCCAGGCGAGCTGCGTCACGCCGCACCACTGGTGGTCGAAGGTGACCGGCAGCGCATCGTAAATCCTGCGCGCGAAGGTAAATGCGGCGGGGAAGAAGCGGGTCAGGGCCGGGTCGTGCTGGCTGAGCAAAGGATACAGAGCTCCCTGACGGTTGCCGGATGCGCCTTTGGCAGGGGCATCGTCGGCGCAATAGAGCGTCACCTGCCAGCCGCGGCGCAGCAGCGCGAGTGACAGCAGGGCGCTGGCAATCCCACCGCCGATAATCGCCACCTCGCGTTTTTCGCTGGCGGTGCGGGCAAACCACGGCGCGCGCGCGGGCAGGTTCAGCTCGCGGCTCATCTCGCCGATCAGCATCTCTCGCTTGCGGCCGAAACCTTTATGCTTATGCATAGTGAAGCCGGCTTCCTGCAGGCCGCGACGCACGAAGCCTGCGGAGGTGAAGGTCGCCAGGGTTCCGCCCGGTTTTGCCAGACGGGCCATGGCCGCGAAGAGCTCTGGCGTCCACATATCCGGGTTTTTTGCCGGCGCAAACCCGTCGAGAAACCAGGCATCGACCTGCTGATTGAGAGAGTCATCAAGCTCAAGGGTCAGCTCGTTGATATCGCCGAACCATAAATCGAGGGTCACGCGTCCGTCATCAAGCAGCAGCCGGTGGCAGCCGGCAACGGGCAGCGGCCACTGGGCCTGCAGCTGCTCCGCCCACGGCGCCAGCTCCGGCCAGTGCTGGTGGGAGAGGGCCAGATCGGCGGCGGTGAGCGGAAATTTTTCAAAACTGATGAAATGTAATCTTTGCAGGGTAGCTTCGGGGTAGTCACGGTGAAAAACGTCGAACGCCTGCCACAGCGTAAGGAAGTTGAGGCCGGTGCCGAATCCGCTCTCCGCCACCACAAACAGCGGCTGTGAATGCACAGGAAAGCGTTCACCGAGGCGGTTGCCGCCGAGAAAAACGTAGCGGGTCTCTTCCAGACCGTTGTCATTGGAAAAGTACACGTCGCCGAAATCTCGGGAAACAGGTGTACCCTCAGCGTTGAATTCCAGGTTGGCAGGTTGTATGGCGTTTTGTTTCACGTAAGTTACTCGAATCTCAAGGCGTAGAA
Source organism: Klebsiella sp. 18074 (assembly GCF_902705905.1). NCBI lineage: Bacteria > Pseudomonadati > Pseudomonadota > Gammaproteobacteria > Enterobacterales > Enterobacteriaceae > Klebsiella > Klebsiella sp. 18074. The sequence goes on from NZ_CACSIS010000010.1 coordinate 17,738, forward strand.
CGATCTTAACGATGTGTGCCGGGAGGCGCAAATTTATACACAAAATGGCTGATCGGACTTGTTCGGCGTACAAGTGTACGCTATTGTGCGACTCGAAACTTAAAATAGTGCGACTTACAGAGGTATTGAATGAAACGTGCAGTGATTACTGGCTTGGGCATCGTTTCCAGCATCGGTAACAACCAGCAGGAAGTCCTGGCATCTCTGCGTGAAGGACGTTCAGGGATCACTTTCTCTCAGGAATTTCAAGATTCAGGTATGCGCAGCCACGTATGGGGCAACGTTAAGCTGGATACCACCGGTCTGATCGACCGTAAAGTGGTTCGCTTTATGAATGATGCTTCCATCTACGCCTATCTCTCAATGCAGCAGGCTGTAGAAGACGCTGGATTGAAAGAAGAAGTTTATCAAAATAACCCGCGCGTCGGTCTGATCGCCGGTTCCGGCGGCTCTTCAAAATATCAGGTGTTTGGCGCCGATGCGATGCGTAGTTCGCGCGGCCTGAAGGCCGTTGGCCCGTACGTGGTGACCAAAGCGATGGCCTCTGCCGTTTCTGCCTGCCTGGCCACACCGTTCAAAATCCACGGCGTCAACTACTCTATCAGCTCCGCCTGTGCGACTTCCGCACACTGTATCGGCAATGCCGTAGAGCAGATTCAGCTGGGCAAACAGGATATCGTTTTTGCCGGCGGCGGCGAAGAGCTGTGCTGGGAAATGGCCTGCGAATTCGACGCAATGGGCGCGCTGTCCACCAAATACAATGAAACCCCTGACAAAGCGTCCCGTACCTATGATGCGAACCGCGACGGTTTCGTTATCGCTGGCGGCGGCGGTATGGTTGTAGTTGAAGAGCTGGAGCACGCTCTGGCACGCGGCGCGCACATCTATGCGGAAATCGTCGGCTACGGCGCAACGTCCGATGGCGCTGACATGGTTGCCCCGTCTGGCGAAGGCGCAGTCCGCTGCATGCACATGGCGATGCAGGGCGTTGACACCCCGATTGATTACCTGAACTCCCACGGTACCTCAACGCCGGTTGGCGACGTGAAAGAGCTGGGTGCAATCCGTGAAGTCTTCGGTGATAACAGCCCGGCAATCTCCGCAACGAAAGCGATGACCGGCCACTCGCTGGGCGCCGCTGGCGTACAGGAAGCTATCTACTCTCTGCTGATGTTGGAACACGGCTTTATCGCTCCAAGCATCAACATCGACGAGATGGACGAGCAGGCCGCAGGCCTGAACATCGTGACTAAGCCGACTGAACGTGCGCTGACCACCGTGATGTCCAACAGCTTCGGTTTTGGCGGCACCAATGCCACCCTGGTGATGCGTAAACACGACGCATAGTCAGTCAGTAATTGAAAAGGGAGCCAGCAGGCTCCCTTTTTTGCATTATTGAGAGAGCCTGGCGCAGGGAGGCACACTCACCTCGTCTTACTCTGCGAACTGGAGTAAAGCATGTCCGCAGCGACAAAAAAAACGAATCCCTCTTCGGCGAATATTTCGCTATTTCGCATTACGTTCTCCGTATTTCTGACCTACATGACCGTTGGCCTTCCGCTGCCAGTGATCCCCCTTTTTGTGCACCACGAGCTCGGTTTTGGCAACACGATGGTTGGCATCGCCGTTGGAATACAGTTTCTGGCGACGGTTCTGACGCGAGGCTACGCCGGTCGCCTCGCCGACCAGTACGGGGCGAAACGCTCGGTGCTGCAGGGGATGCTCGCCTGCGCGCTGGCCGGCGCCGCGTGGCTGCTGGCGGCGCTCCTGCCGGTATCGATTGTGGCGAAATTTGCGCTGCTGGTGCTGGGCCGCCTGATCCTTGGCTTTGGCGAAAGCCAGCTGCTAACCGGTAACCTGAGCTGGGGGCTGGGCCTCGTCGGGCCGTCGCGCTCGGGGAAAGTCATGTCATGGAACGGAATGGCCATCTACGGATCGCTGGCGGCCGGCGCCCCGCTGGGGCTGCTGATTTACACGCAGTACGGCGTTGCCGTGCTGGCCTGCGTCACCATGGCGCTGCCGCTCCTTGCCCTCGCGATTAACGGCACGGTCCGCAAGGTTCCGGCGCACGGCGGCGAACGTCCGTCGCTGTGGAGCGTTGTCGGTATGATCTGGCGTCCGGGGATTGGCCTTGGCCTGCAGGGCGTCGGATTTGCGGTGATTGGTACCTTCGTCTCGCTCTACTTCTCCAGCAACGGCTGGGCGATGGCCGGCTTTACGTTGACCGCTTTTGGCGGTGCTTTCGTGCTGATGCGCATCCTGTTTGGCTGGATGCCCGATCGCTTTGGCGGGGTCAAGGTGGCGATGGTCTCGCTGCTGATTGAGGCCGCTGGCCTGACGCTGCTGTGGCTGGCGCCGGATGCCTGGACCGCCTTAGCGGGCGCCGCGCTGACCGGCTGCGGCTGTTCGCTTATCTTCCCGTCGCTGGGCGTGGAGGTGGTGAAACGCGTTCCGCCACAGGTGCGGGGCACCGCGCTCGGCGGCTATGCGGCATTTCAGGATATTTCCTACGGTATTAGCGGTCCGCTTGCCGGGCTGCTGGCGACTTCTCTGGGATACTCATCCGTCTTCCTGGCTGCTGCCATCTGCGCCGCGCTGGGTATCGTCGTTACCCTGATATCACTACGAAAATAGCCTTATGGCTCGGCCCTCGGTGAGTGAGGGCCGATCGCCTCATGCGGGCGTTATCGCAACGGTGACTTTAGCCGCCCGGCGACGGCGTTTCTCTGGCGGCAGGCGCTACGCAACCATCAGCCATATCAGCGCCAGCGCGACCAGCGCCAGCAGGATAAGCCACGGCTTTTTGAGCCGCGCGGAGAGCGAGGTGGCCTCCGTTTGTAGCGAGGGGATCGCCAGGGTTTCCTGGGCCCGCGCCACGCGCAGCACGAAAACTTTGTTTAACAGCGTCAGGATCTGGCTGGCGCTCAGCGTCGACTGCGGCGTCACGTGCCAGCTGTTGCGGGCAAAATCGGCGATCTTCTGCCACTCCTGCGCTTCAAGCGGCTGCTTCAGCGCGGCCTGCAGCGAGTTGAGTGTCGGGCTGGCCTGGGTGCTTAGCGTTTGTCGCGCCTGAAGCCAGTAGGAGAGCGGGGTAAAATGCGTTGCCGGGATCAGCTCGCCGGTTTTCACGCCGCACAGCTCCAGCATTGATTGCCAGATAAGCTTGCCGGGCTCGCCGGTTGCGGCGCCAAGGCGGGTCACCAGCTGATTCAGCGTGTTGTGCTCCGCCGGCAGCAGCGGGCGCAGCGTAGGCTGACGCTGCTGAGGCGACGGAATCGACAGCTGGCCGTTTTGCAGCAGCTGTAGCACGTTCTCAAGCTGCTGCTGGGTCAGCGCGTGTAGCGTAGTTTGCCCATAATTCTGGCGAATATAATCGCTCACCGCCTGACGATTGTTGCCCTGGCTCAGCAGCTCGCCGAGCTGCGCCAGAGTCTGACGGTGGTGATGGTTTTGCTGCGCAACGGTCAGGCGCTGGTTCAGGTGGCTTTCGGCGGCGTCAAAGTGGCATGCCAGCAGCGGCGCATCGCCTTTCAGTCCCAGATCGTGCTTGATTCCGGCCCACACTTCCGCGTTCTGCTGCGATGTTAGCGCCACCAGGCGCGTGATCAGTCGCTCGAGAACGGTGCGTTGTTGGGTGGTCAGCGAAAGCTCCCCGGTGACGGGCGCACCGGAGGGAGCCGTCCCCGGAGGGCGATCGGACATACCTGAAACGGGTTGTGTCATGATTAATCCTTTCCGTATTACTGTACTGAGGCCCGGTGATGATGTTCCTGGCGGCGAGATTATGGCACACTTCCCCGGTTTACTCTCGTTCTCAGACAGGTACTGAACCGTGAAAATCCTCGTTGATGAAAATATGCCCTATGCCCGTGAGCTTTTTAGCCGTTTGGGCGAGGTGAGGGCGGTCCCCGGCCGCCCAATTCCGGCTGAAGCGCTGACCGATGCCGACGCGCTGATGGTCCGCTCCGTCACTAAAGTCAATGAAGCGCTGCTTGCCGGTAAGGCTATTCAGTTCGTCGGCACCGCGACCGCGGGCACCGATCATGTCGATCAGGCGTGGCTCCAGCAGGCGGGGATTGGTTTTTCCGCTGCGCCCGGCTGTAACGCGATTGCGGTGGTTGAGTATGTTTTCTCGGCGCTGCTGATGCTGGCCGAGCGCGACGGCTTTGCGCTGACCGATCGTACCGTCGGGATCGTGGGAGTGGGCAACGTCGGCGGACGGCTGCAAAAACGTCTTGAAGCGCTGGGGATTAAAACGCTACTTTGCGATCCGCCGCGCGCGGATCGCGGTGATGAGGGCGATTTCCGCAGCCTCGACGAGCTGGTTCAGCAGGCCGATGTGCTGACGTTCCACACGCCTTTATATAAAGAAGGGCAGTACAAGACGCTGCACCTCGCGGATGAGGCGCTGATTAGCCGTCTGAAGCCGGGAACGGTGTTAATTAACGCCTGCCGTGGTCCGGTGGTGGATAACGGTGCGCTGCTGAAGCGCCTGCAGGCTGGGCAGCCGCTGAGCGTGGTGCTGGACGTCTGGGAGCCGGAGCCGGATCTTAACCTTGAGCTGCTGGATCGCGTGGATATCGGTACCGCGCATATCGCGGGCTATACCCTTGAAGGGAAAGCGCGCGGGACGACCCAGGTGTTTGAAGCCTACAGCGCGTTTATCGGCCATCCGCAGCAGGTTGCGCTGGATACCCTGCTGCCGGCGCCGGAGTTTGGACGTATCACCCTCCACGGCGCGCTCGATCAGGCAACCCTGAAAAGGCTGGTCCATTTGGTGTATGATGTGCGCCGCGACGATGCGCCGCTGCGAAAAGTGGCCGGTGCTGCGGGTGAATTTGACAAGCTGCGCAAAAATTACCAGGAACGCCGTGAATGGTCTTCGCTGTACGTACAGTGCAGCGATGAGCAGGCGGCGACGCTGTTGCGCCAGCTCGGCTTTAATGCCATACATCATCCTGTTCGTTAATATCTTCTTAATGACCCTGTTGGATACTCCTGCAGGGTCGCTTTTTTCTGGAGTAAACCACCATGTCTGAAGGCTGGAATATTGCCATACTGGGCGCAACGGGCGCCGTCGGCGAAGCCCTGCTCGAAACCCTTGCTGAACGTCAGTTCCCGGTGGGTGATATTTACGCCCTGGCGCGTAACGAAAGCGCGGGCGAACATCTGCGCTTCAACGGTAAGTCGGTCATCGTACAGGACGCCGCGGAGTTTGACTGGACCCAGGCCCAGCTGGCCTTTTTCGCCGCCGGCGTCGAAGCTACGGCGGCCTACGTTGATGAGGCGACTAACTCAGGCTGTCTGGTTATCGACCTCAGCGGCCTGTTCGCGCTGGAGCCGGACGTCCCGCTGGTCGTGCCGGACGTCAACCCATTCGTGCTGGCTGATTACCGCAATCGTAACGTTATTGCCGTGGCCAACAGCCTGACCAGCCAGTTACTGGCCGCGCTCAAGCCGCTGATTGACGAAGGCGGCCTGTCGCGTATTCAGGTCACCAGCCTGCTCTCCGTTTCTGCCCACGGTAAAAAAGCCGTCAGCGCGCTGGCAGGCCAGAGCGCTAAGCTGCTCAACGGCATGCCGATTGATGAAGATGATTACTTTGGTCGTCAGCTGGCGTTCAACATGCTGCCCATTCTGCCCGATCGTGAAGGCAGCGTGCTGGAAGAGCGGCGTATCGTCGACGAAGTACGGAAAATCCTCCAGGATGAAGGGCTGATGATCTCCGCAAGCGTGGTCCAGTCGCCGGTATTCTACGGCCATGCGCAGGTGGTTAATTTCGAAGCCATGCGTCCGCTGGCCGCAGAAGAGGCGCGCGATGCCTTCGTACGCGGCGAAGATATCGAGCTGTCCGAAGCGCGCGAGTTTCCGACTCAGGTTGGCGACGCCTCCGGCACCAGCCAACTCTCCGTCGGCTGCGTGCGTAACGATTACGGGATGCCGGAGCAGATTCAGTTCTGGTCCGTTGCCGACAACGTCCGCTTCGGCGGCGCGCTGATGGCGGTCAAAACCGCTGAGAGGCTGGTGCAGGAGTATTTTTACTGATGTCTGAGATGGAGCAGCAGCCGGTCTGTAAAATCGCGCTGGGCATCGAGTACGACGGCAGTAAATATTACGGCTGGCAGCGGCAGAACGAAGTACGTAGCGTGCAGGAGAAGCTGGAAAAGGCGCTCTCGCAGGTGGCGAATGAACCGATTAACGTCTTCTGCGCGGGCCGCACCGACGCCGGCGTTCATGGCACCGGACAGGTGGTGCATTTTGAAACGCGTGCGCTGCGTAAAGACGCGGCCTGGACGCTGGGCGTGAATGCGAATCTGCCTGGTGACATTGCCGTGCGGTGGGTTAAACATGTGCCGGAAGAGTTCCACGCGCGCTTCAGCGCAACGGCGCGCCGCTACCGCTACGTTATCTATAATCATCGGCTGCGCCCGGGGGTATTAAGCCAGGGGGTGACCCATTATCACCAGCCTCTGGATGCCGAACGGATGCAGCGTGCGGCGCAGTGCCTGCTGGGTGAGAATGATTTTACCTCGTTCCGTGCGCTGCAGTGCCAGTCGCGTACGCCCTGGCGCAACATGAAGCACATTAGCGTCACCCGTTATGGCGCATATGTGGTGGTCGATATCAAAGCAAACGCCTTTGTACATCATATGGTAAGGAACATTGTCGGCAGCCTGATGGAAGTAGGGGCCGGTAACCAGCCAGAGAGCTGGATTGCAGAACTTCTGGCGGCAAAAGACAGGAAGCTAGCCGCCGCGACGGCCAAAGCCGAGGGACTGTATCTGGTGTCGGTTGATTATCCGGCCCATTTCGATCTGCCGGTGATGCCGATGGGCCCGCTATTTCTGGCGGACTGACGTATACGCCTCATCCTTCAGGCCGCCGCGTTGCCAGCCGCGCTGGTTTTCCCGGACCCGCTTTTTTGCGCGCGTTCCGGGAGCTGTCGCTCGGCCGCCTGGCTGCGCCGCGAAGGATTTTACGTATTGCTATTAAGGACTAAAACGGTATGGACCTGATCCGCTTTTTAATTGATTTCATCCTGCATATAGATGTACACCTGGCCGAACTGGTTGCCGAGTACGGTATCTGGGTTTATGCCATTCTGTTTTTGATTTTGTTTTGCGAAACGGGTCTGGTGGTGACACCGTTCCTGCCGGGAGATTCGCTGCTGTTTGTTGCCGGGGCGCTGTCTGCGCTGCCGACTAACGATCTGAACGTGCATCTGATGGTGGTGCTGATGGTTATCGCGGCGATTCTCGGCGATGCCCTGAACTACACCATCGGCCGGCTGTTCGGGGAAAAGCTCTTCAGTAATCCTGACTCAAAAATCTTCCGCCGCAGCTATCTGGACAAGACCCACGCGTTCTACGAGCGTCACGGCGGCAAAACCATTATCCTCGCTCGCTTCGTGCCGATTGTCAGAACCTTTGCGCCATTTGTGGCGGGAATGGGCCACATGTCCTATCGTCATTTTGCGGCCTATAACGTTGTTGGCGCGCTGCTGTGGGTGCTGCTGTTCACCTACGCAGGCTACCTGTTTGGCGATTTACCGATCGTCCAGGAAAACCTGAAGCTGCTGATTGTGGCGATTATTCTCCTGTCCGTGCTGCCGGGAGTGATTGAAATCATTCGCCACAAGCGCGCGGCGGCTAAGCAGTCAAAATAATCACCGTAGCCTAATCTTCTTCGGGCGGAGCGCCGCCGCCCGAAGAGTGAAGTGTGAGCGGTACGACCACTTTTTTATCCCATGTGACGGGATGTTATGATTTAATGTGCAACATTCATGGTCTGTAAGGGTCAAAAATGGCATTATGCGCCCCTTACGACAAAACTGGCATCGACCAGGTTCAGGCAGAAAGGTTATCAATGAGCTGGATTGAACGAATTAAAAGCAATATAACTCCCACCCGCAAGGCAAGCATTCCTGAGGGTGTATGGACCAAGTGCGACAGTTGCGGTCAGGTATTGTACCGCGCAGAGCTGGAGCGCAACCTGGAGGTTTGCCCTAAGTGCGATCACCATATGCGTATGTCGGCGCGTAATCGCCTGCATAGCCTGTTGGACGAAGGTTCCCTCGTGGAGCTGGGAAGCGAGCTCGAGCCGAAAGATGTGCTGAAGTTCCGCGATTCGAAAAAATACAAAGACCGCCTGGCGTCGGCTCAAAAAGAGACCGGCGAGAAAGATGCGCTGGTGGTCATGAAAGGCACCCTGTACGACATGCCGGTTGTCGCCGTTGCTTTTGAATTCGCCTTTATGGGCGGTTCGATGGGCTCGGTGGTGGGCGCGCGCTTCGTACGTGCCGTTGAGCAGGCGTTGGAAGACAACTGCCCGCTGGTTTGCTTCTCAGCGTCCGGCGGCGCGCGCATGCAGGAAGCGCTGATGTCGCTCATGCAGATGGCGAAAACGTCAGCCGCGCTGGCGAAAATGCAGGAGCGCGGTTTACCGTATATCTCCGTGCTGACCGACCCGACGATGGGCGGTGTATCGGCGAGCTTTGCGATGCTCGGCGATCTCAACATCGCGGAACCGAAAGCGCTGATCGGCTTTGCCGGTCCACGCGTTATCGAGCAAACCGTGCGCGAAAAGCTGCCGCCAGGATTCCAGCGCAGCGAGTTCCTGATTGAAAAAGGGGCGATCGACATGATCGTACGTCGCCCTGAAATGCGCCTGAAGCTGGCCAGTATTCTGGCGAAGCTGATGAATCTCCCGGCACCGTGCCCGGAGGTTCATCATGAAGGCGACGTGGTACCGCCGGTACCGGATCAGGAACCAGAGGCCTGATAATGCAGAGGGCAGGCCTGACGGTGCTGCCCTTTTTTTATATTCAAATAGCTACGCGACATCGTCCTGACCTGACCGCTTCGCGGCACGCTGAAGGATGAGCGTATTTACCGTTAACTCTTGCGGACATCATGGAAAAAGAACCTATTCCTCAGGCCACGTCGCCCCTGGCTACGTGGCTTTCTTATCTGGAGCATCTGCACAGCAAAACTATCGATCTCGGGCTGACGCGGGTGAACGAAGTTGCCGGGCGGATGGCGGTAGTGAAACCCGCACCGTTCGTCTTTACGGTGGCGGGAACCAACGGTAAGGGGACCACCTGCCGTACGCTGGAGTCGGTGCTGATGGCGGCGGGCTATAGGGTCGGCGTCTACAGTTCCCCGCATCTGGTGCGCTATACCGAACGCGTTCGCGTGCAGGGAGAGGAGCTGCCGGAAGCGGCGCATACTGCCTCTTTCGCCGAAATCGAAGCCGCGCGCGGTGAAATCTCCCTGAGCTATTTTGAGTTCGGTACGCTCTCCGCGCTGTGGCTGTTTAAGCAGGCGCAGCTGGATGTCGTTATCCTTGAGGTTGGGCTCGGCGGTCGCCTTGATGCGACAAATATCGTTGATGCCGACGTGGCGGTGGTGACCAGCATTGCGCTCGATCATACCGACTGGCTGGGGCCGGATCGGGAGAGCATCGGCCGCGAAAAGGCCGGTATTTTCCGCTCAGGCCGGCCGGCCATCGTCGGTGAGCCGGATATGCCCCATACCATCGCCGACGTTGCGGCCGAAAAAGGCGCGGTGCTGCGGCGTCGCGGCGTCGACTGGCGCTACGCGAGCGGCGAGCAGGGGTGGGATTTCAGCGATGAGCAGGGGACGCTGGCGGGACTGCCGTTGCCTCAGGTGCCCATGCCGAATGCGGCTACGGCGCTTGCCGCGCTGCGCGCCAGCGGGCTGACGGTGGGCGAGCAGGCGATTCGCGACGGCATTAGGCAGGCGATGCTGCCCGGGCGTTTCCAGATAATTGGCGAGGCACCGCGCGTGATCCTCGACGTTGCCCATAATCCGCACGCGGCGGCGTATCTGGCCGGGCGTCTCAAAAGCCTGCCGAAAACGGGGCGCGTGCTGGCGGTTATTGGTATGCTGCATGATAAGGATATTGCCGGTACGCTGGCAAACCTGATGGCTGAAGTTGATTGCTGGTACTGCGCGCCGCTGGAAGGGCCGCGTGGGGCAACGGCGGAGCAGCTGCTGGAGCATTTGCGTGCAGGGAGAGCCTGTGCAGACGTCGCTCAAGCATGGCATGCGGCCATGGCCGATGCCGGACCTGAAGATACGGTGCTGGTGTGTGGCTCATTCCACACGGTAGCGCACGTAATGGAAGAAATAGACGCGGGGAGAATCGGTGGCGAGTAAGTTTCAGAACCGTTTAGTCGGGACGATTGTGCTGGTGGCGCTGGGGGTTATTATCCTCCCAGGGCTGCTTGACGGTCAGAAAAAACACTATCAGGATGAGTTTGCGGCGATCCCGCTGGTGCCAAAGCCGGGCGATCGCGATGAGCCTGATATGCTACCGGCGGCAACGCAGGCCTTGCCTGCCCAGCCTCCGGAAGGGGCGGCAGAAGAGGTGAGGGCCGGAAATGCGGCGGCGCCGTCGCTGGATCCGTCGCGCATCCCGGTAAACAATAACAGCTTCGATGATGTCCAGGAGCCGGTTGTCGCGCCAAAGCCGCAGCCGAAACCTCAGGCCCAGCCGAAGCCGCAACCTCAGCCGCAGCCTAAGCCGGTCGAGAAGCCTCAGCAGGCGCCGCCGCAGCAAACTGCCGCCCAGACGCCGGCGCCGAAGCCAGCTGAAATTCCTGCACCGACCGGCAGAGCCTACGTGGTGCAGCTGGGCGCGTTGAAGAACGCGGACAAGGTCAACGAAATCGTCGGTAAGCTGCGCTCCTCCGGGTTCAAGGTTTACACGTCGCCTTCAACGCCGGTGCAGGGGAAAATCACCCGCATTCTGGTTGGCCCTGATGCGTCGAAAGATAAGCTGAAAGGCCAGCTTGGCGATCTGAAGCAGCTGTCGGGTCTGAGCGGCGTGGTGATGGGATACACGCCAAACTAGCCTTGCTATTCAGTCTGATAGCGTTGAAGAACGCCGAGGCTTGTGCCGGGCAAGAAGGCATTCTTCCTTGCCCGGTCAGGGTCGGGCAGATCGGTGGGCCGTCGGGCCCTCCATCCCGCTTGCTGTCGGCGAGCAAAGGGGCTGGATCCCTTACCTGACGCGCCCTGCAGAGGCGAAAGGCAGCATGGCGTTGAATGTTTTTTCAGCGCCATTTTTATTTCTGTAGGGCATGGAAATCCCTACGCAAACGTTTTCTTTTTCTGTTAGAATGCGCCCCGAACCGGACGACAGGGCGTAAAATCGTAGGATGTATATGGTCTGGATTGATTACGCCATTATTGCGGTGATTGGTTTTTCCTGTCTGGTAAGCCTGATCCGCGGCTTTGTTCGTGAAGCGTTATCGCTGGTAACCTGGGGATGTGCTTTCTTTGTTGCCAGTCATTACTACACTTACCTGGCTGTCTGGTTCACGGGCTTTGAAGACGAAATGGTCCGCAATGGGATTGCTATCGCGATACTGTTTATCGCAACGCTTATCGTCGGCGCTATCGTTAACTACGTGATTAGCGCACTGGTAGAGAAAACCGGCCTGTCGGGTACCGACAGGGTGTTAGGGATCTGTTTTGGCGCTCTCCGTGGCGTGCTGATTGTCTCGGCGATCCTGTTCTTTCTCGATAGTTTTACCGGTATGGCGAAGAGCGACGACTGGCAAAAGTCGGAGCTTATCCCGCAGTTCAGTTTCGTTATCAGATGGTTTTTTGACTATCTGCAGAGCTCGTCAAGTTTCTTGCCCAAAGCATAAGCGTTGGGATGTAGCTGAACGAGGAAAAGACGTATGTGCGGTATTGTCGGTATCGCCGGTGTTATGCCGGTCAACCAGTCGATTTATGACGCGTTAACGGTGCTTCAGCATCGTGGCCAGGATGCCGCAGGCATCATCACCATTGATGCAAATAATTGCTTCCGCTTGCGTAAGGCAAACGGGCTGGTGAGCGATATTTTTGAGGCTCGCCACATGCAGCGTATGCAGGGCAACATGGGGATCGGCCACGTCCGTTACCCTACGGCTGGCAGCTCCAGCGCCTCCGAGGCTCAGCCTTTCTACGTTAACTCGCCGTATGGCATTACGTTGGCACATAACGGTAACCTGACCAACGCACACGAGCTGCGTAAAAAGCTGTTTGAAGAAAAACGCCGCCACATCAACACCACCTCCGATTCTGAAATTCTGCTCAATATTTTCGCCAGCGAGCTGGATAACTTCCGCCATTATCCGCTGGAAGCCGACAATATCTTTGCGGCAATTGCTGCGACCAATCGGCAGATTCGCGGCGCCTATGCCTGCGTGGCGATGATTATCGGCCACGGTATGGTGGCGTTTCGCGATCCGAACGGTATTCGCCCGCTGGTGCTGGGCAAGCGTGATATTGGCGACGGCCGTACCGAGTACATGGTGGCCTCCGAAAGCGTGGCGCTGGATACGCTGGGCTTTGAGTTCCTGCGCGACGTTGCGCCGGGTGAAGCGGTGTACATCACCGAAAAAGGCCAGCTGTTTACCCGCCAGTGTGCGGAGAACCCGGTCAGCAACCCGTGCCTCTTTGAGTACGTCTATTTTGCCCGTCCGGACTCCTTCATCGATAAGATCTCCGTCTACAGCGCTCGCGTGAATATGGGGACTAAGCTGGGCGAGAAGATTGCCCGCGAATGGGAAGATCTGGACATTGACGTGGTCATTCCGATTCCGGAAACCTCCTGCGACATCGCGCTGGAAATTGCCCGTATTCTCGACAAGCCTTATCGTCAGGGCTTCGTTAAAAACCGCTACGTCGGCCGTACTTTTATCATGCCGGGCCAGCAGCTGCGTCGTAAATCAGTACGTCGTAAGCTCAACGCTAACCGCGCCGAGTTCCGTGATAAAAACGTCCTGCTGGTCGATGACTCCATCGTTCGCGGCACCACCTCGGAGCAGATTATCGAGATGGCGCGCGAAGCGGGTGCGAAGAAGGTCTATCTGGCCTCCGCTGCGCCGGAGATTCGCTTCCCGAACGTCTACGGCATCGATATGCCGACGGCCACCGAGCTGATCGCTCACGGTCGTGAAGTTGACGAAATTCGGCAGATCATCGGCGCTGACGGCCTAATCTTCCAGGATCTGAACGATCTGATCGACGCCGTGCGGGCCGAGAATCCGGATATTCAGCAGTTTGAGTGTTCGGTATTTAATGGTGTGTACGTCACTAAGGACGTCGATCAGCAGTATCTTGATTATCTCGACTCTCTGCGTAACGACGATGCCAAAGCGGTGCAGCGTCAGAACGAAGTGGAAAACTTAGAGATGCATAACGAAGGCTAAGCCACGCCTTTGTTGTCAAAGCCCGCCGTCGTCAGGACTGCGGGCTTTTTGTTTTTCGGGCCCCGGCTAGCGGGCCACCGGACTTGCGTCCGGTGCTATAATCCGGCAAAGTCTGCGACTCTAAGCAGAAGGGGCAACCATCGTGAAACGACTTATCATTGGAATTTCTGGCGCCAGCGGTGCCGTTTACGGCGTACGGCTGCTACAGATATTGCGCGATGTCGCGGATGTTGAAACCCATCTGATCATGAGCCAGGCGGCGCGGCAGACTCTGGCGCTGGAGACCGACTACTCGCTGCGCGAAGTTCAGGGACTGGCTGATGTCGTCCACGATGCCCGCGATATCGCCGCCAGCATCTCTTCCGGCTCGTTTAAAACGGCCGGGATGGTGATACTACCCTGCTCGATGAAAACGCTTTCAGGCATTGTTCATAGCTATACCGATGGTCTGCTGACCCGGGCGGCGGACGTGGTGCTGAAAGAGCGTCGTCCGCTGGTGCTCTGCGTGCGCGAAACGCCGTTCCACCTCGGACACCTGCGTCTGCTGGTCCAGGCGGCGGAAATGGGCGCGGTTATCATGCCCCCGGTTCCGGCCTTCTATCATCGTCCGCAAACCCTGGACGACGTGATCAACCAGACGGTCAATCGCGTTATCGATCAGTTCGATATCACGCTGCCGCAGGACCTGTTTGCCCGCTGGCAGGGGGCCTGATAGCGCGCTAAAATAGTGCGCTTTATGATTCTTTGCGCCCCGATGGTGCAATTTTGTCGCCCCGATCAAATCCTCAACATTTAATTTGTTTTTTTGCGTTTCGACGCTGCGGTTTCTCCGTTAATACTGGTATCTTCCCTTTCAAGACAATCCTGCAACTTTATATTAACAAATTTAACGCTGTTTCCAGCACGCACTGAGAAAATGGCACAAAAACTGCAGGATACGTCGGCACTACACATAACTAACAACGCACCGCATAACAACATCACGACACTTAAGGGTATTGTATGAAGAAGACGATCCTGGCTCTCTCTTTAATTATGGGAATTAGCAGTGCTTCCAGCGTCTTTGCAGCTCTGCCGCAAAGCATCCGTATCGGTACCGATGCCACCTACGCGCCATTCTCCTCTAAGGACGCCAAAGGTGATTTCGTCGGCTTTGACATCGATTTGGGTAACGAACTCTGTTCGCGTATCAAGGTAAAATGTACCTGGGTAGGGAGTGATTTTGATTCACTGATCCCGTCGCTGAAGGCGAAGAAAATTGACGCCATCATCTCTTCATTATCGATTACCGAAAAACGTCAGCAGGAGATTGCCTTCTCTGACAAGCTTTATGCCGCAGACTCCCGTCTGATTGCGCCGAAAGGCTCCACCATCCAGCCGACCCTGGAGTCGCTGAAGGGCAAGCACGTCGGCGTACTGCAGGGCTCTACTCAGGAGTCTTACGGTAACGAACGCTGGCGCAGTAAAGGCGTAGACGTGGTGGCCTATCAGAACCAGGACCTGATCTACTCTGACCTCGCCGCCGGTCGTCTTGACGCCGCGCTGCAGGATGAAGTGGCCGCCAGCGAAGGGTTCCTCAAGCAGCCTGCCGGCAAAGATTTCGCCTTTGCCGGTCCCTCAGTCAAAGACAAACAGTTCTTCGGTGATGGCACCGGTATTGGCCTGCGCAAGGCGGACGGCGAGCTGAAAGCGGCCTTCGACAAAGCGTTGGGTGAAATGCGTAAAGACGGCACCTACGACAAGATGGCGAAGAAGTACTTCGACTTTAACGTTTACGGTGACTAAGCATGCGCGGGCCCGGTATACCGGGCCCTTTAGCGTGGCGATAGCGATGAATGCCCCTTATTGGTGCATTCATCGTATCGCCGTCTCATTTTGGTGCAAAAAATGCATAGTTAAGCGTTTATGATGCGAAAAAATTTGCTCCCCAGCGCAGAATGTTTTGCCATATCGGGGAGAAAAGTGGCACGATAACTGGCGTAAGTACTTCTAATAAACCCATTAGAATGACAGTTTGTTGAGGATAGTTATGAAAAAACTGGCGTTGTCTCTTTCTTTAGCGCTGGCCCTTTCCAGCGTTTCCACGGTATTCGCAGCAATTCCGCAAAAGGTTCGTATCGGTACAGATCCCACTTATGCCCCGTTTGAATCGAAAAATGCGCAGGGTGAGTTGATTGGTTTTGACATCGATCTGGCCAAAGAGCTGTGTAAGCGCATCAATACGCAATGTACCTTCGTTGAAAACCCGCTGGACGCGCTGATCCCCTCTTTAAAAGCGAAGAAAATCGATGCGATTATGTCTTCGCTTTCTATTACTGAAAAACGCCAGCAGGAAATTGCCTTCACCGACAAACTTTATGCTGCCGATTCCCGCCTGGTGGTGAAAAAGGGCAGCGATATCACGCCGGATCTTACTCGCCTGAAGGGCAAGCGTATCGGCGTGCTGCAGGGCACAACCCAGGAAACTTACGGCAACGAGCACTGGGCGCCAAAAGGGATTGAGATTGTCTCCTATCAGGGCCAGGACAATATCTATTCCGACCTGACCGCTGGCCGCATTGACGCTGCGTTCCAGGATGAAGTGGCCGCCAGCGAAGGCTTCCTCAAGCAGCCGGTAGGTAAAGACTATCAGTTTGGCGGCCCGTCCATTAAGGACGAGAAGCTGTTTGGCGTCGGCACCGGCATGGGCCTGCGTAAAGACGACAACGAGCTGCGTGAAGCGCTGAACAAAGCCTTCGCCGAAATGCGCAAAGATGGCACCTATGACAAGCTGGCGAAAAAATATTTCGATTTTAACGTGTACGGCGACTAACCATCACGCGTACGCCACCGCGCGTATTTTCGCGCGCGGTGGTCGATGATAGACAGGGCAGACAGCATGCTGTACGGGTTTTCACAGGTAATATTGCAGGGCGCTCTTGTCACGCTGGAGCTGGCCCTTAGTTCGGTTGTGCTGGCGGTCCTGATTGGTCTGGCCGGCGCCGGCGCGAAGCTATCGAGCAATCGACCGCTGGCGCTGGTATTTGAAGGCTACACCACCTTAATTCGTGGCGTACCGGATCTGGTGCTGATGCTGCTGATTTTCTACGGGCTGCAGATTGCACTGAACACGCTCACCGATGCGTTGGGAATGTCGCAGTTTGACATCGACCCGATGATTGCAGGCATCATCACGCTGGGCTTTATCTACGGCGCATACTTTACTGAAACCTTCCGTGGCGCCTTCCTCGCGGTACCGAAAGGACATATCGAAGCGGCGACCGCCTTTGGTTTCAGCGGCGGGCAGACGTTTCGGCGCATTCTGTTCCCGTCGATGATGCGCTATGCGCTGCCGGGGATCGGCAACAACTGGCAGGTTATCCTGAAAGCCACGGCGCTGGTTTCGCTGCTGGGGCTGGAGGATGTGGTGAAAGCGACGCAGCTGGCGGGGAAAAGCACCTGGCAGCCGTTCTATTTTGCCATCGTCTGCGGTCTGATTTATCTCGTATTTACAACGATTTCCAATGGTGTGCTGCTGCTGCTTGAACGCCGTTATACCGTGGGCGTGAAGAGGGCTGACCTGTGATTGAGATCATTCAGGAGTACTGGAAATCCCTGCTGTGGACCGACGGCTACCGCTTTACCGGCGTCGCCATCACGCTGTGGCTGTTAATCTCCTCGGTGGTGATGGGCGGCGTGCTGGCGATTTTTCTCGCCATCGGGCGCGTCTCCAGCAATAAGTACATTCAGTTTCCGATCTGGCTTTTTACCTATATTTTCCGCGGCACGCCGCTCTACGTGCAGCTGCTGGTGTTTTACTCCGGTATGTATACGCTGGAAATTGTCAAAGGTACCGAGCTGCTGAACGCCTTCTTCCGCAGCGGCCTGAACTGTACGGTGCTGGCGCTGACGCTGAATACCTGTGCCTATACGACGGAGATTTTTGCCGGGGCGATTCGTTCGGTTCCCGCCGGTGAAATTGAGGCGGCGCGGGCGTATGGTTTTTCATCGGCCAAACTGTATCGCTGCATTATTCTCCCCTCCGCGCTGCGCATCGCGCTGCCGGCGTACAGTAATGAAGTGATTCTGATGCTGCACTCCACAGCGCTGGCCTTTACCGCCACGGTGCCGGATCTGCTGAAAATTGCCCGTGATATTAACTCGGCGACCTATCAGCCGTTTACCGCCTTCGGCATTGCCGCGGTGCTGTACTTAATTATCTCGTATATGCTGATTAGCCTGTTCCGCAAAGCGGAAAAGCGCTGGCTGCAGCATATAAAACCTTCTTCGACGCACTGAGAACGCCATGTCCGACAATAAATTAAACGTTATCGATCTCCATAAACGTTACGGCGAGCATGAGGTGCTGAAAGGTGTCTCGATGCGGGCAGAAGCCGGGGACGTTATCAGCATCATCGGCTCATCGGGTTCCGGTAAAAGTACCTTTTTGCGCTGTATTAACTTCCTTGAGAAACCGAGCGAAGGCACGATTGTGGTGAGCGGGCAGAATATTGGCCTGGTGCGCGACAAGGATGGTCAGCTCAAGGTTGCGGATAAAAACCAGCTGCGCCTGCTGCGCACCCGTCTGACGATGGTATTCCAGCATTTCAACCTGTGGAGCCATATGACGGTGCTGGAAAACGTCATGGAAGCGCCCATTCAGGTGCTGGGGCTAAGCAAGCAGGAAGCGCGGGTACGGGCAGAAAAGTACCTGGCGAAAGTCGGTATTGACGAGCGTCAGCAGATCAAATATCCGGTGCATCTTTCCGGCGGTCAGCAGCAGCGCGTGTCCATTGCGCGCGCGCTGGCGATGGAGCCTGAAGTCCTTCTGTTCGACGAACCGACCTCTGCGCTTGACCCTGAGCTGGTGGGGGAAGTGCTGCGCATTATGCAGCAGCTGGCGGAAGAGGGGAAAACGATGGTGGTGGTGACGCACGAAATGGGCTTTGCCCGCCACGTCTCCTCGCACGTTATTTTCCTCCATCAGGGCAAGATTGAAGAGGAAGGCCATCCTGATGAGCTTTTCGGTAATCCGAAAAGCCCGCGTCTGCAGCAGTTCCTCAAGGGTTCGTTGAAGTAAATTTCACGCTCTCCCCGGCGGGGTTAACCCTGCCGGGACAGGATCAGCGCTCCAGGCGATAGATCCAGTCATCGTAGTCAACGCCGTCCAGATGCCAGGCCTTCTCGAGGATCTGGATCCGCCGGAAACCATGCTTTTCCAGCAGCCGCGAAGAACCTGAATTATCCCCGATGACCCACGCATTAATCGCGTTAACGCCGAGCCGGGTAAATCCGTAGCGGCAAACCTCCCCCAGCGCTTCACTGGCATAGCCATGCCCCTGAGCCTCAGGCAGCAGCGCGTAGCCGACGTCCGCTTCGTGCGGATTTTTACTGCTGATGCGCAGGCCGATGTCGCCAAGAGCCTCGCCGCGGCTATCGCGTAGTACGAATACGCCGGATGCTTCACGCCGCGCATCGAAGACGTTTCGCAGCGCCTCCTCGTCAAGGATAGGCCCCATAAAACGCATCACCTGAGGGTCGCTGCGCAGGCGCAGGAAAAAGGGCCAGTCGGATTCACTGAACGGAGAAAGCAGCAGGCGCGAGGTGGTTAGCGTAATCATAAGCGGGCCATAACGGGGGATCGTCCATTAACCTTAACACCAGAAAGTCCCGGATAACACGATCCTGTCCCGATCGTTGCGGCGGTTACCCGGCGGCCGGTGAGGCTGGCTGCGGCTTGTCGAGCCCGTGAAAATAGTGCAGCACGGTTTCGCTCTGCTGAGAGGCCCGCAGCTGCAGGGCCAGATTCAGGCTGTCGAGGACCTCTGCGTGTACCACCAGCGGTGAGTCTGCCGCAATTCTTGCTTCCGCGAGCAGCCAGCTGACAATGGTTTTCCAGCGCCACAGCGGCGAGTTGCCTTTTACGCGCTGTACGGGGCCGGGGAATTTGCCGGAGCCGCGCGCCCCGTCTTTCAGCAGGGCAACGGCCTGTCGTGAAAGACCGGTGAGTTCAGCGATATCGCTTAGGCCCACCAGCGTGGCGTCAACGGACTCGACCCGGGCATTCAGCTCCGATGCGGATTCGATGTTATCGATGGCAGACAGAATCGCCCGTTCGAGCGATTCGCTTTCGCGATCGAATTCCAGATACACCGCCGTTCCGTAAAAACAAACCAGCGCGTCGGCACAGCCGGCGCGATACAGCGCGTCCTCGAGATCTGGCGTGTGGGTGCTAACGCCTGATAGCGTCAGGGTAAAGTTATAGAGGGTCATAGTTTGCGATCCTTATGATTAAACCAGGCCGTCGACGTTGAACGACAGTGGTCGACCATCCTGATAATTTGCCTCGCGTGCTTCTCGGGAACGGCAGGAGTAGACCAGATGCTCATCATGTGCTCGCGATGATTGGCCGTACCGCACCTGAGCCGTCCGAAGCAGTGCGCGCTTTTCCCGCCAGCAATAAAAAATCCACCCCCGGGCGCGAGCATAATCGATGGCTGCCCTGATGTGCTTATCCGGATGTTCCTTCATCAATGTGTCCTCTGATACTGAGTGTTATGTTGACGATTGTCAACAGTGTTATGTTGACAAAACAAACACCGGGACGTTATGACAGAGAGCGAGAAAGGACGCTGGAACGAGCTTCACGGCGATAAGTGAACGGTGGCGGGAGATTGGATTACTGCGAGATAGCTTCCACGGGCGGCAGGGGAGTCCGGGAGAGCGGTAAATCTCCCGGGATTAAATTGTGTTAGCCAAGGACGTCTTTTAGCGCTTCTTCTAAATCGTACCAGCGAAAGCCAAAGCCCGCGGCTTCCAGTCGTTTTGGCAACGCGCGCTGGCCGCCGAGCACCAGTACCGAGGATTCACCCATAAGCAGGCGCATCGCCGCCGCCGGCACGCGAAAAATGGCCGGGCGATTTAGCGCCTGGCCAAGCGCGTGGGCGAACTGTTCGTTGCGTACCGGATAAGGCGAAACCATGTTAAAGGGGCCGCGCAAGTCGTTATCCAGCAGCCACAGAATAGCGTTAACCATATCGTCGATATGGATCCACGCCAGATACTGCCTGCCGCTGCCGATAGGGCCACCAAGGCCGAGCTTAAAGGCGGGGGTCATTTTGGCAAGGATGCCGCCTCTCGAGGCCAGCACAACGCCGGTTCGCAGCAGACAGACGCGGGTGCGGTCGCTTTGCGCTTCGCAGGCCAGCTGTTCCCAGCGGGCGCAGAGTTTGTGGGTGAACTCGTTGTGCGGCGGCTCTTCTTCGGTGACAACAACCTCTCCGAGGTCGCCATAATAACCTGCCGCAGAGCCGCTAATCAGCACCGCAGGCGGGGTGTCGCTGGCGTTGATGAGCGCGACCAGCTTTTGCGTGATATCCCAGCGGCTGTGGCACAGGCGCTGCTTTTGCTCCGCCGTCCAGCGCTTGTCGGCGATAGGCTCGCCCGCCAGATTGATAACGGCGTCAATGTCGTTGAGGTGCTGGTGATTGTCAAAGCCGCGCCACAGCGTGACGCGGGGATCGAGCCGGGCGCGGGCTTTTTCCGGGCTGCGCGTGGATACCGTTACGTTATGCCCCAGCTCAAGCAGCCGGGGGATGAGATGCCGACCAATCAGGCCGGTACCGCCGGTAAGCAGAATCTTCATAGCGCCTCCCTAAGAAGCCTACCGCCGCCAGCTCATGGTCATTGATACCGAGTCGGCGTAGCGTAGTGCATAGAGTTTATCGATCTCAACTTCAGCATAAGTGACCCAGTGATTTTCGCATGCGATATCGAGCACATCCTGAGTTAATTTTTCCAGTAAGAAGAAGCGGTTATTCTCAATATGGCTGATGATACGCTTGGTAATGGTGCGGTAATTCAGCGCATCGTTGATATCTTCGCTGTTGCGGGATTGATCCGCTGGGTAGTGGATGGCGACGTTGACCACCACATCCTGGCGGTTGGCGATCTCTTCCTCTTTAATACCAATAAAAGTACGCAAGCGTAGGTTTTTTATACGAATAATGGCGTCTGGCTGAGACATTGCAGGCTTCCTTCGTGTTGTCATTCCCGCAATCATACATGAAAGCGGTTCGTGCGAGCAGGGGGTTAATATTGTTGAATTTTCAGCAATGCCTGAGCGGTTGCAGGGCGCTGGCGAATACGCTCAAACCAGTTATGTACCGCCGGGAAGTTTGCCAGATCGATACGCTGGCGCTGGTGCGCGCTAATCCACGGCCAGCAGGCGATATCGGCAATGCTGTAGCGTTCTCCGCCGAGCCACGGGCTGACCTCCAGACGCCGGTTGAGCACGCTATATAGCCGCTGCGTTTCCACCTGATAGCGCTCAATGGCATAGGGAACCGTCTGCGGTGTCGAATGGTTAAAGTGCTGATTTTGCCCAAGCATCGGTCCCAGTCCGCCCACCTGCCAGAACAGCCACTGCAGCGTAACGTGGCGCTCGCGCAGCTCGCCGCTCAGCAGCTTTGCCGATTTCTCGGCGAGGTAGAGCAGAATGGCCCCGGATTCGAACAGGCTCAGCGGCGCTCCGCCGTCAGCGGGAACGTGGTCAACTATCGCCGGGATTTTATTGTTGGGTGAAAGGCTGAGAAACTGCGGGCGGAACTGTTCGCCCTTGTTGATATCGACCCGAATCAGCCGATAGGCCAGCTCAGCCTCTTCGAGGAACAGAACGATTTTTTGGCCGTTTGGGGTGGGTGCGTAGTAAAGATCGATCATGATGTCTCCCGCCGTCGTGGGTCGCCAGTTTTCGAGTATAGGTGACCTGGCGTATTACGGGAGCGCAGGGCAGAAATTCAGCGCGCCGCGGTGGACGGAGACCTCATTTCGCGCACCAGGGCGATAAACGCCTGCAGCCCCGGCGGGATATGGCGGCGGCCCGGGTAGTAGAGGGAGAGGCCGCCAAAAGAAGGGCACCAGTCGTCCATCACGCTGATGAGCCTGCCGCCGGCAAGATCGTCCTGGATAAACCAGTCAGAAATAAACGCCAGCCCGATCCCCGCCAGCGCCGCGCGGTGAATAGCCTGCATCTCGCTAAGAATAATGCGCGGCGGGACGTTAAGCGCCATTTTTTGCCCATCCCTCTCGAGCTCCCAGCGATAAATTCCGCCGTGTGACATACGCATGCTAATCCCCTGATGATGCATAAGATCGTCCGGACCTTGCGGAACGCCGTGGCGGGCAAAATAGTCCGGGGTGCCGACGATC
Source organism: Klebsiella sp. 18074 (assembly GCF_902705905.1). Lineage (NCBI taxonomy): Bacteria > Pseudomonadati > Pseudomonadota > Gammaproteobacteria > Enterobacterales > Enterobacteriaceae > Klebsiella > Klebsiella sp. 18074. Next base: position 40,158 of record NZ_CACSIS010000010.1, read on the forward strand.
AGCATCCGCGCGTCGGGCGTCAGGGTGACGGCAATCATATCCTGCGGCAGCGACTCCGCCAGGCGGATCCCCGCGTCGTAGCCTTCGGCAACGATATCCACCAGCCGGGATTCGGTGGTGATATCCAGGCGCATGGATGGATAGCGCTTGAGGAAGGTCTCGAAAATATCAAACAGTAGGGCAACGCTTTCCCGCGGCGCGTTGATCCGCAGCGTCCCGCTCGGCATTTCAGGCCGGGTGGCGACCTCCTCCGAGGCGCGCTGGATTTCGGCTACGGCGGGCGCTATCCGCTCAACGTAACGCTGTCCGGCTTCGGTCAACGCGACGCTGCGGGTCGTACGATTGAACAGGCGCACGTTCAGGCGGGCCTCCAGTCCGGCAACGGCGTTGCTGACGGCGGTCGCCGACATACCCAGCTCCCGGGCCGCTGCCCGAAAGCTTTGCCGGTGCGCGACGGCGAGGAGGACTGCGAGTTCGGTAATACCGCTACGCTGCATAATTATCCCGATTTTCGTAACAGACTGTGTTGATTATACCCGCTTATCGCGGCAATACGACGACCCTATACTGCCGGGTATCCAGCAAGGTGGGGAGAGCGTTATGCAGAACATCAACCAAATTTATATCAACGGCCAGTTTGTCACGCCGCACGGTAGCGAAGAGTTTGCACTGTTTAATCCGGCGACCGAAGCGACGATTGGCCGGGTCCGACTGGCTGACGAACGGGATGCGGAGCAGGCGATTGCTGCGGCAAAGGCGGCATTTCCGGCGTGGTCGCGGACGACGAAAGAGGAGCGTTTGGCGGTGCTGGAACGCATGTACCTTGCCGTTCAGGCGCGGGAGGCCGACCTGCTGGAAGCGATTGTCACGGAATACGGCGCACCGGCTTCCCGCTCGCAATGGATGGCGGCGTGGCCGGCGCAAACCATCAGGCAGGCGATGGTCACGCTGGAGTGTTTTGAGTTCGTCGAGCAGGCCGGGCGTGCCCGGGTGGTGATGACGCCGGTCGGCGTCGCGGGATTGATTACGCCGTGGAACAGCGATGCCGGTTTTATTTGCAGCAAGCTGGCGACGGCGATGGCGGCAGGCTGTACGGCGGTGATTAAGCCGAGTGAGATGAGCGCCTGGCAGACGCAAATTATTAGCGAAGCGCTGCATGCGGCTGGGATCCCGGCGGGCGTATTTAATATCGTCACCGGGCGCGGCGAGGTCGTGGGGGATGTCATTAACCATCACCCCGATATCGCAAAAATTTCGTTTACCGGCTCAACCGCCGTCGGCAAACATATTATCGAAAGCGGGGCGCAAACGCTCAAGCGCGTGACGCTGGAGCTTGGAGGCAAGTCGCCCACCGTGATTCTTGATGATGCGGATATCGAGCTGGCGGTTCCGCTGGCGCTGGCGGCCGGGTTTATGAACAGCGGGCAGGCGTGCGTTGCCGGCACGCGTATTTTGCTCCCCGCCCGGCGCCAGGCCGAGTTTGAGCAGGCTATCGTACAGGCCGTTGAAGCCGACTATAAGTCTGGCGACCCGCGCGATCCGCGGACCGTGATTGGCCCGATGGTCAGCCATAAGCAGTGGCAGCGGGTGCAGGATTATATCCGCCTTGGCCAGCAGGAGGGCGCCCGGGTGCTGACGGGAGGCGTTGGCCGGCCGCAGGGCATGGAAAAAGGCTGGTGCGTTAAACCGACCGTGTTCAGCGATGCGCATAATCAAATGCGTATCGCGCGGGAAGAGATTTTTGGCCCGGTGCTGGTCATTATCCCTTATCAGGACGAGGCTGAAGCAATTGCGATTGCCAACGACACCGCGTACGGACTGAGCGCGCTGGTATTATGCGGCGATCGCCAGCGCGGGACGGAGGTGGCGCTGGCGATTGAGTCCGGGCGCGTGCTGGTCAATACCCTCGAACATGAGCCGCAGGCGCCGTTTGGCGGGTTCAAGCAATCCGGGGTGGGGCGTGAAATGGGGAGATGGGGAATGCAGGCCTATCTGGAGCCGAAAACGCTGCTTGTTGGCTAGTGCAAAATCCTCATGGTGCGGTAAGTGACATCCCTCAGAAGACAGGATATGTTGCTTTATCGCCCCATTATTAATTGAGGATGCCATGAGTCAGCCGGTCATTACCCTGTGGTCCAATTCCGATTTTTTCTCTCCGTACGTGATGTCAGTCTACGTTTCCCTGCAGGAGAAGAGCCTGCCTTTTACGCTTAAAACCGTCAATCTGGATAGCGGCGAACACCTGCAGGCGGGCTGGAAGGGATACTCTGCCACCCGGCGCGTGCCGCTGCTGGAGGTTGACGATTTTGCCCTCAGCGAATCGTCCGCGATTAGTGAATATCTCGACGAGCGCTTTGCGCCGCCGGAGTGGGAGCGGCTCTATCCCCACGATCTGCAAAAGAGGGCCCGTGCCCGTCAGGTTCAGGCCTGGCTGCGCAGCGATCTGCTGCCCATTCGCGAAGAGCGCTCTACCGACGTGATTTTCGCCGGGCAAAAGAAACCTGCGCTGAGCGCGGCGGGGCGCAGGAGCGCAGAAAAACTCTTCGAGACGGTTTCCGGACTGCTGGCCCACGGCGGCACCAATCTGTTCGGCGAATGGTCAATTGCCGATACTGACCTCGCGCTTATGCTCAACCGACTGGTGCTTAATGGTGATGAGGTGCCGGAGCGGCTGGCAGATTACGCCGCCTTCCAGTGGCAGCGGGCATCCGTTCAGCGCTATGCCGCACTGTCGGCCAAACGAGCCGGCTGATTCGCGTTCGCGGTTCCGCTATCATAGGGCATCGTAATGCGTGGAGATGAAAAAATGCGGCTGATGTTTGCATCGGATATTCATGGTTCTCTGCCCGCCGCCGAGCGCGTGCTGGAACGGTTCGCGCAGAGCGGGGCGCAGTGGCTGATTATTCTGGGTGACGTGCTCAACCACGGGCCGCGTAACGCTCTCCCTGAGGGCTACGCGCCGGCAGAAGTTGCCGGGAAGCTCAATGGCGCTGCGGCGCGCATTATTGCCGTACGCGGCAACTGCGACAGCGAAGTCGATCAGATGCTGCTGGACTTTCCCATCACCGCGCCCTGGCAGCAGGTTCTGACTGAACGGTGTCGGCTGTTTCTGACTCACGGGCATCTGTACAGCCCCGAAAAATTGCCGTCGCTCTGCGCTGGCGATGTCCTGGTTTATGGTCATACTCATATTCCGGTAGCCGAGAAGCGCGGCGATATTTTTCTCTTTAACCCCGGTTCCGTGAGCATCCCCAAAGGGGGATTTCCCGCCAGCTATGGCCTCCTTGAAGGGGATCGGCTGCAGGTTTTAGCACTCGATGATCATCAGGTTATTGCAGAGGTGGCAATTAACCCGTAATTTACCCCCAACCGTAAAGACGCGCCGCAAGAGCGCTTTAAAAAGTAAGGTTTCCTGATGGCGGAACAGAACGATTTGGCAAGCACAGAATGGGTAGATATCGTTAATGAAAACAATGAGGTGATAGCGCAATCCAGCCGCGAGCAAATGCGCGCGCAGTGCCTGCGCCATCGTGCAACCTACATTGTCGTTCATGATGGAATGGGCAAAATTCTGGTGCAGCGTCGTACCGAGATAAAAGATTTTCAGCCGGGCATGCTGGATGCCACCGCCGGTGGCGTGGTGCAGGCCGACGAGCAACTGCTGGATTCAGCGCGTCGCGAGGCCGAAGAGGAGCTGGGCATTGCTGGCGTACCCTTTGCCGACCACGGCCAGTTCTACTACGAAGATAAGCACTGCCGCGTCTGGGGAAGCCTGTTTAGCTGCGTGTCGCACGGCCCCTTTGCTTTGCAGGAAGAGGAGGTCAGCGAAGTGTGCTGGCTGACGCCGGAAGAGATCACCGCCCGCTGCGATGAGTTCACCCCGGACTCGTTAAAAGCGCTGGCGCTGTGGATGACCCGCAATGCCAACAACGAGTCGGCAAAACCGGAAAAGCAGGAAAAGCAGGAAGAGGCCGAGTAGCCGCCTAGCAGCTATCCCGCAGGCATAAACTGGAGACGATGGGTTTTCCGCCGCTCCAGTTTCCTTCATTAAGGCGCTCCAGAAGCGCGCGTCCAGCTTCAATACCAATCTTGTGATGCGGTACGGCCATCGTGGTTAGCGGCGGCTGGCAGACCCGGCTGACATCGCTATCGCCGAAGCCGACGACCGCCAAATCGTCCGGGACTTTAATACGCCGACGCTGGCATTCGTACAGCGCGCCGCACGCCAGCTCGTCGGAGACGCAGACCAGCGCATCCAGCTCCGGCCACGCCAGCAAAAATTCCGGTAGCTGCGAAGCGCCGGTGGAAAAACTGGGGGGAAGCGCGGCGTTAATCACCCTATTTGGCGACATATGGTGGCGCAGCATCGCTTTGTACCACCCCTGCAGATGCTGCTGAAAAATCCACTGCTCCTGGTTGGCGCACAGCAGGCCGATATTCTGATAGCCGCGATGAATGAGCATTTCGGTGAGCTCGAACATGGCGGCAACGTTATCAATGCCGATATTCATATCAATCGGGTCGGCGCGCATGGCGCCCATCTCCATCACCGGAATCGACGCGTTATTCAGCCAGTGGCGTACGGTATCGCTATGTTCAACGCTGAGCAGAATGGCGGCCGCAATGTTCGACGCCAGCAGCGTTTCCAGCAGCTTCTCTTCCTGTTCAAGACGATGCTGCGACTCCGCCAGCATAATCTGATAACCCGCCGGCTGCAGCACCTGCTGAAGCCCGGCAAACATCGCGGAGCAGCCCGCTTCGGCAAGATTTGGCACCACCATGGCTATCGTTCTTGAGGAGGCGGAAGCCAGCGCGCTGGCGGCCAGATTGGGCATATATCCCAGCTCCTGCACCGCGGCTTCGATTTTTTCACGAAGCTTGTCGGAAACCTGCTCCGGCGTGCGCAGCGCACGCGAGACGGTCATCGTGCCCACGCCGGCAAGCTGGGCAACATCGGCGATCGTCACCTTACCGGTACTACGCCGTTTTCGGGTTAGAGACATACATATTCCTGCTGAACAGACGCTTTTCATTAGCATCCATCACTTTACGTTTCAGGGAGTATACGCTTTAAATCCACATTTTTGCTGCGTTTTCATATGATGATTGCGAATTGATAGCGCTATCACAATTTTGAATGTTATCTGTTGATAGCGCTATCTTTGTGATCACCATCGCAGCTAACTGCTGTGCGCTTGAATAAAGTTTGCCCATCTTTTGCTAAAAGACGGGGGAGATAAAATGCTCAGTAAATGGATCTTTGATGCCACTATCACGCTCCGGCAGAGCGTAGAAGCCTGGCCTCAGGCTCTTGAGGTTTGTGCCACGCCGCTGCTCGACGCCGGCGTTATTGCGCCCGAGTACGTGACCGCGATTGTTGAACAACATGCGAAGCTGGGACCCTACTATGTGCTGGCACCGGGGCTGGCAATGCCGCATGCGCGGCCGGAAGAGGGCACCAAAGGTCTTGGCCTTTCGCTGCTGAAGCTGGAGCAAGGCGTGTCGTTTGGTTCAGAAGAGTTCGACCCGGTCGATGTTATTATTATGCTGGCGGCGCCCGATAAGCATAGCCATATCGAGATGATTTCCGCGCTGGCTGAATTATTTTCCAGCGACGAAGATATGGAACAATTACATCAAGCGAAAACCCTGGAGGAAATTAAAACGATAATCGCGCGATTCTGATCTTATTCATAACCTGATTTATAACCCATTACGCCTGGCGTGATGCGGACCAACTGTACCCAAAAAAGGTGATAACAATGAAAATTATGGCGATTTGTGGTTCTGGCCTGGGCAGTAGTTTTATGGTTGAAATGAATATTAAAAAAGTGCTTAAAAAGCTCGAAATTGAAGCGGAAGTTGAACACTCCGATCTCTCATCGGCAACGCCGGGAGCGGCAGATTTATTCGTGATGGCTAAAGACATTGCCGCCAGCGCCAGCGTGCCGGAAAGCCAGCTGGTGGTGATCACCAACATCATCGACATCAATGAACTCGAAGCGCAGCTGCGCGCGTGGTTCGCCAAACAATAACTATTTGTAGCGAGGCGGATATGTTTATCCTGGAAACGCTGAATTTTGTTGTTGATATTCTGAAAGTGCCCTCGGTGCTGGTGGGGTTAATTGCGCTGATCGGCCTGGTGGCACAAAAAAAATCATTTTCTGACGTCGTCAAAGGAACGATTAAAACCATTCTTGGATTTATTGTTTTGGGCGGCGGAGCGACGGTATTAGTCGGTTCGCTGAATCCGCTGGGAGGCATGTTTGAACACGCCTTTAATATTCAGGGGATTATTCCAAATAACGAGGCGATTGTTTCTATTGCCCTCGAAAAATACGGCGCGTCAACCGCGCTAATTATGGCCTTTGGGATGGTTGCGAATATCATCGTCGCTCGCTTTACGCGGCTGAAGTATATCTTCCTGACCGGGCATCATACCTTCTATATGGCCTGTATGATCGGCGTGATCCTCACCGTGGCGGGCTTCGAAGGCGTGGGGCTGGTGTTTACCGGCTCGCTGATCTTAGGCCTGGTGATGGCGTTCTTCCCGGCGCTGGCGCAGCGCTATATGAAGCGAATTACCGGAACCGATGATATTGCCTTCGGCCACTTCGGTACCCTGGGCTACGTGCTTTCGGGCTGGATTGGCAGCGTCTGCGGAAAAGGCTCCCGCTCCACCGAAGAGATGAATCTGCCGAAGAACCTCAGCTTCCTGCGTGACAGTTCCATCTCTATCTCCCTGACGATGATGATTATCTACCTGATCATGGCCGTGAGCGCGGGACGTGAGTATGTGGAAAGCACCTTTAGCGGCGGCCAAAACTATCTGGTCTACGCCATTATCATGGCGATTACCTTCGCCGCCGGGGTGTTCATCATCCTGCAAGGGGTGCGTCTGATCCTTGCGGAAATCGTGCCGGCATTTACCGGATTCTCAGAAAAACTGGTGCCGAACGCGCGCCCTGCGCTGGACTGCCCGGTGGTCTACCCATATGCGCCCAACGCGGTGCTGATCGGCTTCCTGTTCAGCTTCCTCGGTGGTCTGGTGGGGCTGTTCCTGCTCGGACAAATGAATCTGGTGCTGATTCTACCGGGCGTCGTGCCGCACTTTTTCACCGGTGCGACGGCGGGAGTCTTCGGCAACGCCACCGGCGGTCGTCGGGGCGCGATGATTGGCGCGTTTGCCAACGGCCTGTTGATCACCTTCCTGCCGGTGCTGCTGCTGCCGGTTCTGGGGGCGATCGGTTTTGCCAATACCACCTTCTCTGACGCCGACTTCGGCGCAATCGGCATCGTGCTCGGCAACCTGGCGCGCTACCTGTCGCCGTTTGCGATTACGGGTCTTGTTGTGGCGCTGTTCGCTCTGCTGGTTGCGTACAACGTCTTTGCGAAGAAGAAATCTGCGGGCAATAGCGCGCAGGAGAATACCGGAGCTAAATCATGAATGTGCAAGAAGTGACCCAACTGGCGCGCGACATTCGCGTCGCCACGCTTAAATCGCTGACCAATCTGGGTTTTGGCCACTATGGCGGCAGCATGTCGGTCGTCGAAACGCTGGCGGTGCTGTACGGCGCGGTGATGAAAATCGACCCCGCTGACCCGGACTGGCCGGAGCGCGACTACTTTGTGCTGTCAAAAGGGCATGCCGGTCCGGCGCTCTACAGCACCTTAGCCATCAAGGGCTATTTCCCAATGGAAGATCTCAGCACGCTGAACCATAACGGCACTCGTCTGCCAAGCCACCCGGACCGCCTGAAAACGCGGGGAGTCGATGCGACCACCGGTTCGCTGGGGCAGGGGATTTCCATCGCTGGCGGCATGGCGCTCTCGCATAAGCTGGCCGGGCGCCCGAATCGGGTATTCTGCATTGTCGGCGACGGCGAGCTCAACGAGGGGCAGTGCTGGGAGGCGTTTCAGTTTATCGCCCACCATCGCCTGAATAATCTGACGGTGTTTGTTGACTGGAACAAGCTGCAGCTTGACGGCACGCTCGACGAAATTATCCGCGCCTTCAACCTCGAGGAGAAGTTCCGCGCCTTTGGTTTTGACGCCATCACCGTGAAGGGAGATGACATTGTCGGGCTGCTGGAGGCGGTACAGCCCGTGCCGGCCGCCGATGCCCGTCCGCGGGTGGTGATCCTCGACAGCATTAAGGGGCAGGGCGTGCCGTATCTTGAGCGGCTCAGCAACTCCCATCACCTGCGCCTGACGGATGAGATGACTGCGGCGCTGAATGAGACGATTCGTCAACTGGAGGCCGCACATGATTAACGTCGTACCCGCAGGACAAAAAGACGCCGTGGAAATGCGCAAAGTGTACGCCGGATTTGTCGCCCGGCAGATTGAGGCCGGGAGCGACATTATCGCCCTCGAGGCCGATCTGATGAGTTCGATGGCAATGGACGGCGTGGCGCGGAATTATCCGCAGCACGTGATCAACTGCGGCATCATGGAGGCCAACGTTATCGGGACCGCCGCCGGCCTGTCGCTGACCGGACGTCAGCCGTTTGTTCATACCTTTACCGCTTTTGCCAGCCGTCGCTGTTTCGACCAGCTGTTTATGGCGCTGGATTATCAGCGTAACAACGTCAAGGTTATTGCCTCCGACGCCGGCGTTACCGCCTGCCATAACGGCGGCACCCATATGTCGTTTGAAGATATGGGGATTGTTCGCGGCCTGGCGCACTCGGTGGTACTGGAGGTCACCGATGCGGTGATGTTCGACGATATCCTGCGCCAGCTGATGAAACTTCACGGTTTCTACTGGGTGCGTACCATCCGCAAGCAGGCGCCGAGCGTCTACGCCCCGGGCTCAACGTTTACCATCGGCAAGGGCAATGTGCTGCGGGAAGGCGAAGATATTACCCTGATTGCCAACGGCATTATGGTGGCCGAGGCGCTGGAGGCGGCGCGACAGCTCGAGCTGGAGGGCGTCAGCGCGGCGGTGATTGATATGTTTACCCTCAAGCCTATTGACCGCATGCTGGTGAAAAATTATGCCGAGAAAACCGGGCGCATCGTGACCTGCGAAAATCACAGCATTCACAACGGGCTGGGCTCAGCCGTCGCCGAGGTGCTGGTGGAAACCTGTCCGGTGCCGATGCGCCGCGTGGGGGTGAAGGAGCGCTACGGTCAGGTCGGTACCCAGGATTTCCTGCAGAAGGAGTACGGCCTGACGGCCCATGACATAGTGTCGGCGGCGAGAGAGCTGCTGTAAATAAAAAAGGCGACCACGTGGTCGCCTTTGTTTTTACCGACCGGCGCAGGCGCCGGCGGAGAGTATTACTGCTGCTGCTGAGACGACTGAATCGCGGTCAGCGCGATGGTGTAGACGATATCGTCTACCAGCGCGCCGCGGGACAGGTCGTTCACCGGCTTACGCATACCCTGCAGCATCGGCCCGATGGAGATCAGGTCAGCAGAACGCTGTACGGCTTTGTAAGTGGTGTTACCGGTGTTCAGATCCGGGAAGATGAACACGGTCGCGCGGCCGGCAACCGGAGAGTTCGGCGCCTTGGATTTTGCCACGTCAGCCATAACGGCGGCATCGTACTGCAGCGGGCCGTCGATCATCAGGTCAGGACGTTTTTCCTGCGCCAGACGCGTTGCTTCACGCACTTTTTCGACGTCGCTACCGGCGCCGGAGGTGCCGGTGGAGTAGGAGAGCATCGCCACGCGCGGTTCAATGCCAAAGGCGATTGCGGAGTCCGCGGACTGAATCGCGATCTCTGCCAGCTGTTCTGCGGTTGGGTCCGGGTTAATCGCGCAGTCGCCGTACACGTAAACCTGTTCAGGCAGCAGCATGAAGAACACGGAGGAGACCAGAGAGCTGCCCGGCGCCGTTTTGATCAACTGCAGCGGCGGACGAATGGTGTTGGCGGTGGTGTGTACCGCGCCGGACACCAGACCGTCGACTTCGTCCTGCTCCAGCATCAGCGTGCCGAGAACCACGTTGTCTTCCAGCTGCTCGCGAGCAACCGCTTCGGTCATGCCCTTGCTCTTACGCAGTTCGACCAGGCGAGCCACGTAGCTTTCGCGAACCACTTCCGGATCGACGATTTCGATACCCGAACCCAGCTCTACGCCCTGAGCGGCGGCAACGCGGTTGATCTCATCCGGGTTACCCAGCAGCACGCAGGTTGCGATACCGCGTTCTGCACAGATTGCCGCGGCTTTAACGGTACGCGGCTCGTTGCCTTCCGGCAGAACGACGCGTTTGCCCGCTTTGCGCGCCAGCTCGGTGAGCTGGTAGCGGAAGGCCGGCGGAGAGAGGCGACGGCTGCGCTCGGAGGTCGCAGTCAGGGACTCGATCCAGTCGGCGTTGATGTAGCTTGCCACGTATTCCTGAACTTTCTCGATGCGCTCGTGATCGTCAACCGGAACTTCCAGGTTGAAGCTCTGCAGGCTCAGAGAGGTCTGCCAGGTGTTGGTGTTAACCATGAATACCGGCAGGCCGGTGGCAAACGCGCGTTCGCACAGCTTGCTCACGCGGGCGTCCATTTCGTAGGCACCGGTCAGCAGCAGCGCGCCGATTTCTACGCCGTTCATCGCCGCCAGGCAGGCTGCAACCAGGACGTCAGGACGATCGGCGGAGGTCACCAGCAGTGAACCTGCGCGGAAGTGTTCCAGCATGTGCGGAATGCTGCGCGCACAGAAGGTAACGGATTTCACGCGGCGGGTATTGATGTCACCTTCATTGATGATGGTGGCATTCAGGTGGTGCGCCATATCGATTGCGCGGGTGGCAATCAGATCGAAGCTCCACGGCACCGCGCCGAGGATCGGCAGCGCGCTGCCGTTCTGCAGCTGAGCCGGATCGATCTTGACCACTTTCGCTTTCGAAGAGTCATCGAAAATTTCAGACAGGTCGGGACGGGTACGCCCCTGCTCGTCAACCGGCGCGTTCAGCTTGTTGACGATAACACCGGTAATGTTGGTGTTCTTCGTGCCGCCGAAGCTGTTGCGGGTCAGTTCGATACGCTCGTGCAGCTGTTCCTGGGTGTCGGTGCCCTGAGACATCACGAAGACGATTTCAGCGTTCAGGGTTTTGGCAATTTCGAAGTTCAGCGACTGGGCAAACTGGTGTTTACGCGTCGGAACCAGGCCTTCTACCAGCACGACTTCAGCATCCTGAGTGCTTGTGTGGTAGTTAGCAATGATCTCTTCCATCAGCACGTCTTTCTGGTTGCTGGACAGCAGCGACTCGACGTGGCTCATCTTCAGCGGCTCTGCGGCCGGAAGGTTGGAATTCGCGCGAACGATGGCGGTCGTCTGGTCAGGCGCATCGCCGCCAGCACGCGGTTGCGCGATAGGTTTAAAGACGCTCAGGCGAACGCCTTTACGTTCCATAGCACGGATAACACCGAGGCTGACGCTGGTCAGGCCTACGCTGGTTCCGGTAGGGATTAGCATGATTATACGGGACACGATATATCCTCTTTCGTTACCGCCAGTATCAGGCGGGATACAAAAACTGCACCCCCAGCTTCCCGTCATACTTCAAGCTGCATACGCGTTGGCATTTGCCCTTGTGGGCCGCCGCGACGACGGATTTGTCGCTCACCCCGGTCACGTACTTCTCTTACGCTCCCGGGGATTTGCTGCGTCGCCGCTTTCCTGCAACTCGAATTATTGAGGATTATCGCTGGTGGTGTGCAATCAGGCGGTCAGACGGTTGGCGTCTTGCGCGATAACCAGCTCTTCGTTGGTCGGGATGACCAGTGCAGGGCGGGTACCTTCTTTGTTGATGAAGCCGGATTTGCCGAAACGGGCTGCCAGGTTGCGTTCATGGTCAACATCGAAGCCCAGTACGCCCAGTTTGCCCAGAGACAGTTCACGAACCATCGCCGCGTTTTCACCGATGCCGCCGGTGAAGATAACCGCGTCCAGACGACCGTCCATCAGCGCGGTGTAGGAGCCGATGTATTTTGCCAGGCGGTGGCAGTAAACGTCCATCGCGCGCTTAGCGTCTGCTTTATCCGTGTAGTTGTCTTCAACATAACGACAGTCGCTGGTGACTTCAGTCAGGCCGAGCAGGCCGGACTCTTTGGTCAGCATTTTGTTGATAGCATCAACGCTCATGCCCAGGGAGTCGTGCAGATGGAAGATGATTGCCGGGTCGATATCGCCTGAACGGGTACCCATGACCAGGCCTTCCAGCGGGGTCAGACCCATAGAGGTATCAACGCACTGGCCGTTACGGATAGCGGAAACAGAACCACCGTTGCCCAGATGGCAGGTGATGATGTTCAGCTCTTCAACCGGTTTGTTCAGGACTTTTGCTGCTTCCTGAGTCACGTAGAAGTGGCTGGTGCCGTGGGCGCCATAGCGACGGACGCCGTGCTCTTTGTAGAGGCTGTACGGCAGGGCGTAGAGGTAAGATTCTTCCGGCATGGTCTGATGGAACGCGGTGTCGAACACGGCAACGTTCTTGTCTTTCAGGTGTGGGAAGGATTTCAGCGCTTCAGCAATACCGATCAGATGCGCCGGGTTGTGCAGCGGTGCGAAAGAGGCGGAATCTTTGATGCCCTGAATGACGGAATCGTCAATCACCACGGAACTGGTGTATTTCTCACCACCGTGAACGATACGATGGCCAATTGCGGTCAGCTGAGCAGACAGTTCTGGTTTTTGTGCCAGAATAGTGTTAACGATAAAGTTAAGCGCTTCACTGTGAGCGGCGCCAGCGCCTAAATCTGCTTCTTGTTTGCTGCCATCCATTTTCCATTTGATACGTGCTTCAGGAAGATGGAAACATTCGGCTAAACCGGACAGATATTCGTCACCGTTGAGAGCATCAATGATAGCAAATTTCAGTGAGGAACTACCGCAGTTCAGAACCAGTACTAGCTTACTCGACATGGAAGTACCTTTTATGATACGTGGCTAAAAAAACGTCATTGTGTCACAAAGCGTAGCGCAGGATGACATCGACATTTATGATTAACATCATGCCTTGTTCTGTTTCCGGGCACGATGAGATAAGTACATTTGATTTTATGCCATTTTGAATAATTTTCAGACAATGGCAGAATATGCGATAATTTGACTAACCTGGTAAAAGGGTCTATCGCCCTTTCAAGTGGGCACAGGATACCTGATTGCCGCACCCATTGCCAAAATGTTTTGAACGTTGTCATGCACAGTTGGTGTTTTGCACGAATATTTTAAGATTTATATGTAAAGTTGAGGTACAGCCATGTCGACACCCGAGAATCGTCCCGTTAGCTTTTTCAGCTTGTTTCGCCGCGGGCAGCATTACACAAAGACCTGGCCTTTAGATAAACGCCTCGCCCCGGTGTTTATTGAAAACCGCATTATTCGCGCCACCCGCTACGCGATTCGCATCATGCCTCCGGTCGCCGTCTTTACGCTGTGCTGGCAAATTGCCCTCGGCGGCCAGTTGGGTCCCGCGGTCGCCACGGCGCTGTTTGCGTTGAGTCTGCCCATGCAGGGACTGTGGTGGCTGGGTAAACGTTCGGTGACGCCGCTGCCGCCGTCAGTATTGAACTGGTTTTATGAAGTTCGCGGCAAGCTGCAGGAGGCGGGACAGGCGCTGGCGCCGGTTGACGGTAAGCCTGATTATCAGGCTTTAGCTGACACGCTTAAGCGCGCCTTCAAACAACTGGATAAAACTTTCCTTGATGATTTGTAATTCCCTAAGGAAAACGCATATAAAAGAAGGCGCATGATTAATGCGCCTTCTTTTTTCACGCCGTAAAGTGCCACAGGAGTCAAAAAATGGAAATGACCAATGCGCAGCGCCTGATTTTGTCAAATCAGTACAAGATGATGACGATGCTCGACCCGGACAACGCTGAGCGCTATCGCCGTCTGCAGACCATCATCGAGCGTGGTTACGGGCTGCAGATGCGCGAACTGGACCGCGAATTCGGCGAGCTGACCGAGGAAACCTGCCGTACCGTCATCGATATCATGGAAATGTATCATGCGATGCACGTCTCCTGGACTAACCTCAAGGACGGCAGCGAAATCGACGAGCGTCGGGTGACCTTCCTGGGGTTCGACGTGGCTACCGAAGCGCGCCTCCTCGGCTACGTGCGTTTTATCGTCAACGTCGAGGGGCGCTACAGCCACTTTGACGCCGGCACTCACGGTTTCAATTCGCAAACGCCGATGTGGGAAAAATATCAGCGTATGCTGGCCGCCTGGCACTCATGCCCGCGGCAGTACCATTTGAGCAGCAACGAAATTAATCAAATTATCAACGCCTGATGGAGGTTTCCGTGCAGTGTAAAGGTTTTCTGTTCGATCTTGACGGGACGTTAGTCGATTCTTTGCCGGTGGTGGAACGCTCGTGGTGTACGTGGGCGGATCGTTTCGGCATCCCGCATGATGAAGTGCTGAACTTTATCCACGGCAAGCAGGCGATAACCTCTTTACGCCATTTTTTACCCGGGCGTAGCGAAGAGGAGATTCAGACGGAATTCCGCTACCTCGAAGCAGTAGAGGCGCAGGATACCGACGGTATTACGGCGCTGCCGGGGGCGGTTGCGCTGCTGACTCAGCTGGATAGTGCTGGCATTCCGTGGGCTATCGTCACCTCCGGTTCGGTGCCCGTCGCCCATGCGCGCCATCGCGCCGGGGGACTGCCCGACGCTAAAATTTTCGTCACGGCGGAGCGGGTTAAGCACGGCAAGCCGGCACCCGATGCCTATCTGCTCGGGGCCGAGCTGCTGGGGCTGGCGCCGCAGGCGTGTGCGGTGGTTGAGGACGCGCCGGCGGGATTACTGTCCGGCCTGAGCGCCGGATGCCGTACTATTGCCGTTAACGTGCCTGCCGACGCGCCGCGTCTCGATGAAGCAGACTTTGTGCTGACCAGCCTCGAAGAGCTGGAGATTATCCGGCAGCCAGACGGCAACGTTAGCGTTACGCTTAAAGCATAATCTCATGATTTAGCCCCGCTCTGTCGGGGCTTTTTTGTGCCACAATTTCGACTCCATCTTCAGACAAGGATAAGTTGTGAACGGTGAACTGATTTGGGTGCTGTCTCTTCTTGCCGTTGCGGTCGTGCTGTTTGCCACCGGAAAAGTGCGCATGGATGCTATCGCGCTGCTGGTGATCGTCGCCTTCGTCCTCAGCGATACGCTGACTCTCAGCGAAGCGTTTTCCGGTTTTAGCGATCCGAACGTTATTCTTATCGCCGCGCTGTTTATCATCGGTGACGGCCTCGTGCGCACCGGCGTCGCAAGCAAAGTCGGCAGCTGGCTGGTGAAGGTAGCGGGCAGCAGCGAAACAAAAATGCTGATCTACCTGATGCTGACCGTCGCCGGGCTGGGCGCGTTTATGAGCTCCACCGGAGTAGTGGCTATTTTTATTCCGGTGGTGCTGAGCGTTTCTGCACGCATGAATACCTCCCCGTCGCGCCTGATGATGCCGCTGAGCTTTGCGGGGCTTATCAGCGGGATGATGACCCTGGTGGCAACGCCGCCTAATCTCGTAGTCAACAGCGAGCTGATACGCGAAGGGCTGCAGGGCTTTAGCTTCTTTAGCGTGACGCCCATTGGTCTGGTGGTTTTGGTGCTGGGCGTTTTCTACATGCTGGCGGTTCGCTTTATGCTGAAAGGCGACGAGAGCGAGTTGTCGCGCGACGGACGTAAGAGAAGCACCTTTCGCGATTTAATCAAAGAGTACCATTTAACCGGCAGGGCGCGTCGCCTGGCGATCCGCCCCGGTTCGCCGATGATTGGCCAGCGTCTCGACGATCTTAAGCTACGCGAGCGCTACTGCGCTAACATTATCGGCGTGGAGCGCTGGCGTCGTTTTCGGCGGGTGATTGTGAACGTTAACGGGGTATCCGAGTTCCGCGCCCGCGACGTTCTGCTGATTGACATGTCGGCTTCGGACGTCGATTTGCGCCAGTTCTGCGGGGAGCAAATGCTTGAGCCGATGGTGCTGCGCGGGGAGTATTTCTCCGACCAGGCGCTGGATGTTGGCATGGCGGAGGTGACGCTGATCCCCGACTCGGAGCTTATCGGTAAAACGGTGCGTGAAATCGCCTTCCGCACCCGCTTTGGTCTCAATATTGTCGGCCTGAAGCGGGACGGCAAAGCCCTCGATGGCGCGGTGGTCGATGAGTCCCTGCAGCTTGGAGATATCATGCTGGTGGTCGGCAACTGGCGGCAGATTGCCCTGCTGGCGAAGCGTGGGCGTGATTTTGTGGTGCTAAATATGCCGATCGAGGTGAACGATGCCTCACCGGCCCACAGCCAGGCGGCGCATGCTATTTTCTGCCTGGTGCTGATGGTGGCCCTGATGCTCACCGATGAAATTCCCAACCCAATTGCCGCCATTATCTCCTGCCTTTTGATGGGGAAGTTTCGCTGTATCAACGCCGAGAGCGCTTACAAAGCGATTCACTGGCCGAGCATTATTCTGATTGTCGGGATGATGCCTTTTGCGCTGGCGCTGCAGAAAACCGGCGGCGTGGATTTAGTTGTTCAGGGACTGATGGACGTTGCCGGCAACAAAGGACCCTATTTAATGCTGGGCTGTCTGTTTGTGATGTGCGCGGCCATCGGCCTGTTTATTTCAAACACCGCAACGGCGGTGCTGATGGCGCCGATTGCGCTGGCGGCAGCGAACTCAATGGGCGTGTCGCCTTACCCCTTTGCGATGGTGGTGGCGATGGCGGCTTCGGCGGCATTTATGACCCCGGTATCTTCACCGGTTAACACCCTGGTACTGGGTCCCGGTAAATACTCGTTCAGCGATTTTGTGAAGATCGGCGTGCCTTTTACCGTGCTGGTGATGGTGGTTTGCGTGCTGCTGATCCCGGTCCTGTTCCCGTTCTGAGCCCCGTTTCCTCATGGCCCGGCCGCAGGCCGGGCTAGCGTCGATTTACAGCGGGGAGTCCTGGCTGATTTCATCCAGAGAGAGATGAAAGCTCGGGACAAACACCTGCATAAAATAATCCATTTCATCGCTGCGGCGGGATTCCAGCGTTTTCTCGAGCCGGCCTTTGGCCAGTAAAAATTCGTTATTCCCGGCCGACAGCTCTTCGAGGCATTTCAGATAGGCGCAGAGCGCATCGGCCTGCTTGACGATTGATTTTTCCTCTTCGCTGTAGCTGTGTTCATCAATCAGCGGCTCAAAAATATCGCGCAGCTCGTCGGGGACCATATCGATCAGCTTCTGCTGGGCAATTTTCTCAATGGCCTTATATTCCTGGGCGATCTGCGAGTTGAAATATTTTACCGGTGTCGGCAGATCGCCGGTTAAAACTTCCGACGCATCATGGTACATCGCCAGCAGCGCGATCCGCTCGGCATTAACGTTGCCCGCAAACTTGCGATTCTTAATTGCCGCCAGCGCATGGGCGACCATGGCGACCTGCAGACTATGCTCGGACACGTTTTCGGTACGCACGTTGCGCATCAGCGGCCAGCGGTTAATCAGCTTCAGGCGGGAGAGGTGGGCAAAGAAATGACTCTGACTCATAAGGACCCTTAATCAGTGACGACATCGGGTTCCATTGTGCGCAGGGATTGCCGCCGGATGCAAATACCGGCGGCGGGTTCGACTTATCAGAGCTGGTGATAGCCCGAGAGGAAGCGGCCGAAACGTGAAATGGCCATTTCCAGATCGTCTTCGCGAGGCAGGGTCACGATACGCACGTGATCCGGCCACGGCCAGTTAAAGGCGGTACCCTGTACCAGCAGCACTTTCTCCTGCAGCAGGAAGTCGAGCACCATTTTCTGATCGTCGTGAATGTTAAAGCGCTTAGCGTCTATTTTCGGGAACATATAGAGCGCGCCTTTCGGCTTCACGCAGGAGACACCCGGGATCTCGTTAATCAGCTCCCAGGCGCGGTTACGCTGTTCATACAGGCGCCCGCCGGGAACAATAAACTCGCTGATGCTTTGATAGCCGCCAAGGGCCGTCTGAATGGCATGCTGCGCCGGAACGTTGGCACACAGGCGCATGGAGGCCAGCATTTCCAGGCCTTCGATATAGCCCTTAGCGTGTTTTTTCGGTCCGTTCAACACCATCCAGCCCTGGCGGAAGCCGGCGACGCGATAGGTTTTTGACAGGCCGTTAAAGGTAATCGTCAGCAGATCGGGAGCCAGCGCGGCGATCGAGTGGTGCTGGGCTTCGTCGTAGAGGATCTTGTCGTAGATTTCATCAGCAAAGATGATCAGATTATGCTGGCGAGCAATTTCGACGATCTCCAGCAGCAGCTCTTTTGAATAGACCGCGCCGGTCGGGTTGTTCGGGTTAATAATCACGATCCCGCGGGTGCGTGGGGTGATTTTTGCGCGAATATCGTCGAGATCCGGGAACCAGTCGGCGGATTCATCGCAAAGATAGTGCACTGCTTTGCCGCTGGAGAGCGATACTGCCGCCGTCCACAGGGGATAATCCGGCGCCGGGACCAGCATTTCGTCACCGCTGTTCAGCAGCGCCTGCATGGCCTGGACAATCAGTTCCGATACGCCGTTGCCGATATAAATATCTTCAACCGTCACGTCGCGCATGCCGCGGGCCTGATAATGCTGCATGATAGCTTTGCGCGCCGAGTAGAGGCCTTTAGAGTCGCAGTAGCCCTGGGCGGTCGGTAAATTACGAATGACGTCAACGAGGATTTCATCCGGGGCATCGAAGCCAAACGGCGCCGGGTTGCCGATGTTCAGCTTGAGGACTTTATTGCCTTCTTCTTCAAGGCGCTTCGCTTCTTTGAGAACCGGGCCGCGGATGTCGTAACAGACGTTGTCTAACTTGCTGGATTTTTCGATAGGGGACATGAATCTTTGCCTTTTTAGCTGTTATCGCCACTCCCTGCCGTGGAAGTCAGCTCGGAACAATGTACTCTTCATCCCCGCTGTTTTGAAGGGTTAGCAGGAGAAGATTTTGCTAATATTCTTTTTTTAGGGTAATTGATTTATCTGTTGATTGGCTTCCGTGTTTATATAATATGCCTGTAAGTCGTATTTTATTGGTCATATCTTGTGGTTTTATCGCTATATGATGAGCGTTTATCTGGTTTGAGACGGCGGGGAGGTCCTGCGCTGATACTTTTTTGCTCACAAAAAAGCACTATGCTTTTAACTGACGGGGGAAGACTGTAGCGGTAATGTTAAATATACTTAATAAAAACATCTAAGAGATTAATGAGTCTTATTTTTTTGGCAATGAATAATCCTGGTTTTGTTAATTTAATTAAAGTCCTGAAAAAATGTTTAAAATTATATTTAATAATACTGATTTACCCTTATAAATAAGGCTGTTTTCGGTTAGGATGTCGTTGTTAATATCAAATAAACCTCGTAAATAATGCGGTTTTTATTGTTAATATATTGTTATTGCAGGTTTTTTGTTTGTCGTTCAGCAAGCTTTTGCGTAGGCAGACTGCGTATTGACGTGCAGGGCTGCGCTGTAGATGGCTTTTTGAATCAGGTCACATAAAGCGGCTCGCCGTAATTAGAAAAAGCTTAGGCGTACGAACAAAATATGACTCAGAGGTTCCGCACAATTGACGCGGACGAGCACTTTCAAATGCAATAACGTTCTTCCAGCTGTTGCCCGTTTCCTTTTTGCGGATGACACGAGGCTCAAGGAATAGCCGGAAACCTGGAGCACAGCATCAACAAGGCAGGTCAGCGATAGCTACCTGTGAGTGAAGCAACATGATGAATGCAAATCGTCCAATACTAAATCTCGACCTCGATCTGCTGAGAACGTTTGTTGCCGTTGCCGATTTGAGTACGTTTGCTGCCGCCGCTACGGCGGTACGCCGTACCCAGTCTGCGGTGAGCCAGCAGATGCAGCGGCTGGAGCAGCTGGTCGGAAAAGAGCTCTTTGCCCGCCACGGGCGCAATAAGCTATTAACTGAGCAAGGCATTCAGCTGCTCGGCTATGCGCGTAAAATTCTGCGCTTTAACGACGAAGCCTGCATGTCGTTGATGTTTAGCAGCTTGCAGGGGACGTTGACTATCGGCGCCACCGACGAAACGGCGGATACTATTTTACCGTTTTTGCTTAATCGGATCGGCAGCTTCTACCCGCGGCTGACCCTGGAAATTAAGGTATTCAATCATGCCGAGGCGGTGGAGAGACTGGCAAACGGCGCGATAGATCTGGCGTTGACCACCCATCAGTCTGACAGCTTTGAAATGCTGACGCTGCGCACGTCGCCAACCCTGTGGTACTGCGCGGCGGACTACGTGCTGCCGCACGAGGCGTCGGTACCGCTGATCCTGCTTGAGGGGCCCGGCCCCTTCCGGGATGATATTACCTCGGCGCTCAATAGCGCGAAGACGCCGTGGCATTTGGCCCACTCGGCATCCTCACTGGCAGGCGTTAAAGCGGCGGTGAAAGCCGGGCTTGGCGTGACGGCGCGGCCGGTTGAGATGATGAGCCCCGAGCTGCGGGTGGTTGGCAAGAGCGACGGCCTGCCGGGATTACCGGATACTCGCTACGTTTTGAGCTGCGATCCGCAGAGCGTGAGCGAACTGGCGCAGGCCATCTTTCAGTCGCTGAGCCAGGACCATAATCCCTGGTCGTCGGACCCGCTCTTTACCCCCGAAGGGGGAGGCCATACCCTCATCTCCTGAGGGGTATTTAAGCCACATTGGTCACAAAAAGCTGGTAACAAAATGTAAATGCAAAAAGGAGCCGCTGAGGTGAGAATTAGACCCTGCGGTTCTTTTTTTTCTTATTTTACAGTTATTTTTAATATATTGTTGTTTTATTGTTATTAATATCAGTTGGTTAGTGGTGATCCGACCTACACTTCTCTACTTTTCCCTGCACTTTCAATAGTTCATGCTAATGTTAAAAAACGGGCCAGTTTGTTGCTGTTTTTTTGGTTTAATTAACAAAAGCGTGTCACAGATCAAGAAAATACCCCTCCTTAGGGGGAGGAATCGAGGCTAAATCCTGTCAAAATAGGCGGGTAATTATGATTTACAATGGAAACGGACACGATTCAACAACACTAAATCCAATTGGTATGCAAGGTTATTTCGCATAAAAGGGCATTTAATGTTAATGAAAAAAACGTAATGTAAATTAATGTTGTTAAAACTTTTGTTGAAGTTGACAAAAGGTTAAAGAAAGGGGTAAAAAGCCAGCGCATGTGGCCTTCTACGATAAGTAGGGACGCTTTTTTGCAAGGTTATTTTTTTATTCCTCCCCGTGAAACGCTGTGGCGTTCATCTGCCAGTAAGAGCAGAGGGTTTAGCGCTACACTTTTTTGGTTAAGCAATGCGTATGTCAACATCCACTGAAGTCATCGCTCATCATTGGGCATTCGCTATATTTCTCATCATTGCCATCGGCCTGTGCTGCCTGATGCTTGTCGGGGGCTGGTACCTCGGCGGTCGCGCGCGCGCGCGAAGCAAAAACACGCCGTTTGAATCGGGGATCGACTCCGTTGGTTCGGCTCGCTTACGTCTTTCTGCGAAGTTTTATCTGGTTGCCATGTTCTTCGTTATCTTCGACGTGGAAGCCCTGTATCTCTACGCATGGTCGACCTCTATCCGCGAAAGCGGTTGGGTTGGCTTTGTGGAAGCCGCAATTTTCATTTTAGTGCTACTGGCTGGTCTGGTTTATCTCGTACGTATCGGCGCACTGGATTGGACGCCTGCGCGTTCCCGTCGCACGCTGGTTAACTCAGAAACAGACAGTCCCACTAACCGTCATATGCAGTAAAAGCGAGGCAATAAGATGGATTATACGCTCACCCGCATAGATCCTAACGGTGAGAACGACCGTTACCCCCTGCAAAAACAGGAGATCGTAACTGACCCCCTGGAGCAAGAAGTCAACAAAAGCGTGTATATGGGGAAACTCGAACACGCGCTGCATGACATGGTGAACTGGGGCCGTAAGAACTCAATCTGGCCCTATAACTTCGGCCTTTCTTGCTGCTACGTAGAAATGGTGACGTCATTCACCGCGGTGCATGACGTCGCGCGTTTTGGCGCAGAAGTTCTGCGTGCCTCTCCTCGTCAGGCTGACCTGATGGTGATCGCGGGCACCTGCTTCACCAAGATGGCACCGGTTATTCAGCGTCTTTACGATCAGATGCTGGAGCCGAAATGGGTTATTTCCATGGGGGCGTGTGCCAACTCCGGCGGTATGTACGATATTTATTCTGTCGTGCAGGGCGTAGATAAATTTATTCCGGTTGATGTTTACATCCCGGGCTGTCCGCCGCGTCCGGAAGCTTATATGCAGGCGCTGATGCTGCTGCAGGAATCTATTGGTAAAGAGCGCCGTCCTCTCTCGTGGGTGGTTGGCGATCAGGGCGTTTATCGCGCCAACATGCAGTCGGAACGTGAGCGTAAACGCGGCGAACGCATTGCAGTGACCAATCTGCGGACTCCGGACGAGATTTAATTTGCGCCTGCGGGCGGCGGTAAAATACTTCGCAAATCAATCTACAACAGCGCGAAGCGTCGCCCGGCAGAACGACGGACCTTTTGCAATGGTGAACAATATGACCGATTTAAACGCGCATGATGCCGCACCAGCCTGGCAAACCCGCGATCACCTTGATGACCCGGTGATCGGCGAACTGCGCAATCGTTTTGGCCCGGATGGCTTTACCGTTCAGCCAACTCGTACCGGTGTACCGGTAGTTTGGGTGAAGCGCGAGCAGCTGCTCGAGGTGGCCGATTTCCTGAAGAGATTGCCAAAACCTTACATCATGCTGTTCGATCTGCACGGCATGGACGAACGTCTGCGCACCCACCGTGACGGGCTACCCGCCGCGGATTTTTCCGTTTTCTATCACCTGATTTCTATCGAACGCAATCGCGATATCATGCTCAAGGTAGCATTATCCGAAAACGATCTGCGCGTGCCGACATTGACCAAACTGTTCCCTAACGCCAACTGGTATGAGCGTGAAACGTGGGAAATGTTTGGCATTGATATCGAAGGCCACCCGCACCTGACGCGCATCATGATGCCACCGACCTGGGAAGGCCACCCGCTGCGTAAAGACTATCCGGCACGCGCCACCGAATTCGACCCGTTTGAGCTGACGAAAGCGAAACAGGATCTGGAAATGGAAGCGCTGACCTTCAAGCCGGAAGAGTGGGGCATGAAGCGCGGGACCGAAAATGAGGACTTTATGTTCCTTAACCTCGGCCCGAACCACCCCTCCGCGCACGGTGCTTTCCGTATCGTTCTGCAGCTGGATGGCGAAGAGATCGTCGACTGCGTTCCGGATATCGGCTACCACCACCGCGGTGCTGAAAAGATGGGCGAGCGCCAGTCGTGGCACAGCTACATTCCTTACACCGACCGAATCGAATATCTCGGCGGCTGCGTCAATGAGATGCCGTACGTGCTGGCGGTAGAAAAGCTGGCGGGTATAACCGTGCCGGATCGCGTCAACGTGATTCGCGTGATGCTCTCCGAGCTGTTCCGCATCAACAGCCACCTGCTGTACATCTCCACCTTTATTCAGGACGTTGGCGCCATGACGCCGGTGTTCTTTGCCTTTACCGATCGCCAGAAAATCTACGATCTGGTAGAAGCCATCACCGGTTTCCGTATGCACCCTGCGTGGTTCCGCATCGGCGGCGTCGCGCATGACCTGCCGCGCGGCTGGGATCGCCTGCTGCGTGAATTCCTTGAGTGGATGCCAAAGCGTCTGGATTCCTACGAAAAGGCCGCGCTGCGTAACAGCATTCTGATTGGCCGTTCGAAAGGGGTGGCCGCTTACAATGCGAAAGAAGCGCTGGAGTGGGGCACCACCGGTGCTGGCCTGCGCGCGACCGGCATTGGCTTCGACGTGCGTAAATGGCGTCCGTATTCAGGCTATGAAAACTTCGACTTTGAAATCCCGACCGGCGGCGGCATCTCCGATTGCTACACCCGCGTGATGTTAAAAGTCGAAGAACTGCGCCAGAGCCTGCGCATCCTTCAGCAGTGTCTCGATAATATGCCGGAAGGGCCGTTCAAGGCGGATCATCCGCTGACCACGCCGCCGCCGAAAGAGCGCACGCTGCAGCATATCGAAACCCTGATCACCCACTTCCTGCAGGTTTCCTGGGGCCCGGTGATGCCGGCCAACGAATCCTTCCAGATGGTTGAAGCGACGAAGGGTATTAACAGTTACTACCTGACCAGCGACGGCAGCACCATGAGCTATCGCACCCGTATCCGCACGCCGAGCTATGCGCACCTGCAGCAGATTCCGGCGGCGATTCGCGGCAGCCTGGTATCCGATCTTATCGTATATCTGGGTAGTATCGATTTTGTTATGTCAGACGTGGACCGCTAATTATGCACGAAAATCAACAACCACAAACCGAGGCTTTTGAGCTGAGTGCGGCAGAACGTGAGGCAATTGAGCACGAGAAGCACCACTACGAAGACCCGCGTGCGGCGTCCATCGAAGCGCTGAAGATCGTTCAGAAACAGCGCGGCTGGGTGCCGGATGGCGCGATCTATGCGATCGCAGACGTACTGGAGATCCCGGCAAGCGATGTCGAAGGCGTTGCGACCTTCTACAGCCAGATCTTCCGTCAGCCGGTTGGCCGTCACGTTATTCGCTACTGCGACAGCGTGGTGTGTCACATCACCGGCTATCAGGGGATTCAGGCCGCACTTGAGCAAAAGCTGAATATCAAGCCGGGTCAGACGACGTTTGATGGCCGCTTTACCCTGTTACCGACCTGCTGTCTGGGTAACTGTGATAAAGGCCCAAGCATGATGATTGATGAAGACACCCACAGTCATCTGACGCCGGAAGGAATTCCTGATTTGCTGGAGCGGTATAAATGAAAAACGTTATCCGAACTCCCGAAACGCATCCGCTAACCTGGCGCCTGCGCGATGACAAACAGCCGGTATGGCTGGATGAGTATCAGAGCAAAAACGGCTACGAGGGCGCCCGTAAGGCACTGCTGGGCCTGGCGCCGGATGAGATCGTCAATCAGGTGAAAGACGCCGGCCTGAAAGGGCGCGGCGGCGCGGGCTTCTCCACCGGTCTGAAGTGGAGCCTGATGCCGAAAGACGAATCCATGAACATCCGTTACCTGCTGTGTAACGCCGATGAGATGGAGCCGGGCACCTATAAAGACCGCCTGCTGATGGAGCAGCTGCCGCACCTGCTGGTGGAAGGCATGCTGATCTCCGCGTTTGCGCTGAAAGCGTACCGCGGCTACATCTTCCTGCGCGGCGAATATATTGAAGCGGCGGTTCATTTACGCCGTGCCATTGCCGAAGCGACCGAAGCCGGCCTGCTGGGCAAAAACATTCTCGGCACCGGTTTCGATTTCGAACTGTTCGTGCACACCGGGGCAGGGCGCTACATCTGCGGTGAAGAGACCGCGCTGATTAACTCCCTCGAAGGTCGTCGCGCCAACCCGCGCTCCAAGCCGCCGTTCCCGGCGAGCTCCGGCGTTTGGGGTAAGCCGACCTGCGTCAACAACGTTGAGACCCTGTGTAACGTCCCGGCCATTCTGGCCAACGGCGTCGAGTGGTATCAGAACATTTCTACCAGCAAAGATGCCGGTACCAAGCTGATGGGCTTCTCTGGCCGGGTGAAAAATCCGGGCGTCTGGGAGCTGCCGTTTGGTACCACCGCGCGTGAAATCCTCGAAGACTATGCCGGCGGTATGCGTGATGGCCTGAAGTTTAAAGCCTGGCAGCCGGGTGGTGCAGGGACTGACTTCCTGACCGAAGCGCATCTCGACCTGCCGATGGAGTTCGAAAGTATTGGTAAAGCGGGGAGCCGTTTGGGTACCGCGCTGGCGATGGCCGTCGACCACGAGATTGGCATGGTTTCGCTGGTGCGTAACCTTGAAGAGTTCTTCGCCCGTGAGTCCTGCGGCTGGTGTACGCCATGTCGCGATGGCCTGCCGTGGAGCGTGAAGATCCTGCGCGCCATTGAGCGCGGCGAAGGCCAGCCGGGTGATATCGAGACACTTGAGCAACTGTGTCGATTCCTTGGGCCGGGTAAAACCTTCTGCGCGCATGCGCCAGGCGCGGTCGAACCGCTGCAAAGCGCCATTAAATATTTCCGCGACGAATTCGAAGCAGGCATTAAGCAGCAGTTCAGTAATACCCATGCAATCAACGGGATTCAGCCGAACCTGCTTAAGACGCGCTGGTGATTCCCACCGACTCATTCAGCCTGCGTCAAGACGGCAGCTGAGTGAGGAAGTGGTAACGATTTTTTTAATTTGGAAGCATGCTAATGGCTACGATTCATGTAGACGGCAAAGAATACGAGGTCAACGGAGCGGACAACCTGCTAGAGGCTTGTCTCTCTCTCGGTCTTGATATTCCATACTTTTGCTGGCACCCGGCGCTCGGGAGCGTCGGCGCTTGCCGCCAGTGTGCGGTGAAGCAATATCAAAACGCGGAAGACACGCGTGGTCGCCTGGTGATGTCCTGTATGACACCGGCATCGGACGGCACTTTTATTTCCATTGACGACGGCGAAGCGAAGCAGTTCCGCGAAAGCGTGGTTGAGTGGCTGATGACCAACCACCCGCACGACTGTCCGGTCTGCGAAGAGGGCGGTAACTGCCACCTGCAGGATATGACCGTGATGACCGGTCATAGCTTCCGTCGCTACCGCTTTACCAAGCGCACCCACCGCAATCAGGATCTGGGGCCGTTCATCTCGCATGAAATGAACCGCTGCATCGCTTGCTACCGCTGCGTACGCTACTACAAAGACTACGCTGACGGCACCGATCTGGGCGTTTATGGCGCTCACGACAACGTCTACTTCGGTCGTCCGGAAGACGGCGTGCTGGAGAGCGAATTCTCCGGCAACCTGGTTGAGGTCTGCCCGACCGGCGTGTTCACCGATAAAACGCACTCCGAGCGCTATAACCGTAAATGGGATATGCAGTTTGCGCCAAGCATCTGCCAGCAGTGCTCCATCGGTTGTAACATCAGCCCGGGTGAGCGTTACGGCGAACTGCGTCGTATCGAAAACCGCTACAACGGCACCGTCAACCGCTACTTCCTCTGCGACCGCGGTCGTTTCGGCTATGGCTACGTGAACCTGAAAGACCGTCCGCGTCAGCCGGTTCAACGCCGCGGCGACGACCTAATCGCCCTCAACGCCGAACAGGCCATGCAGGGTGCGGCGGATATTCTGCGTCAGTCGAAAAAAGCGATCGGCATCGGCTCCCCGCGCGCCAGCCTCGAAAGCAACTTTGCGCTGCGCGAGCTGGTCGGCGCCGAGAACTTCTATACCGGCATCGCTAAAGCTGAGCAGGAACGTCTGCAGATGATGCTGACGGTGCTGCGCGACGGCGGTATTCATACCCCGACGCTGCGCGACATTGAATCCTACGATGCGGTACTGGTGCTGGGGGAAGATATTACCCAAACCGGCGCCCGCATTGCGCTGGCCGTACGCCAGGCGGTGAAAGGTAAAGCGCGTGAAATGGCCGCGGCGCAGAAAGTCGCCGACTGGCAGATTGCCGCGATCCTTAATATCGGCCAGCGTGCGAAGCATCCGCTGTTTGTCACCAATATCGACGACACCCGTCTGGACGACGTCGCCGCGTGGACCTACCGCGCGCCGGTTGAAGATCAGGCGCGGCTGGGCTTCGCCATCGCGCACGCGCTGGATGAAACCTCGCCGGCGGTGGAAGGCCTGAGCAAAGATCTGCAGGGCAAAATTGACGTGATCGTCCAGGCGCTGGCCGGGGCGAAGAAACCGCTGATCGTCTCCGGAACCAACGCCGGTAGCATCGAGATTATTCAGGCGGCGGCCAACGTGGCTAAGGCGCTGAAAGTTCGCGGCGCAGACGTCGGTGTGACCATGGTTGCCCGCGCGGTGAACAGCGTCGGTCTGGGTATGATCGGCGGCGGTTCGCTGGAAGAGGCGTTGAGCGAGCTGGAAACCGGCGCTGCCGACGCGGTTATCGTGCTGGAAAACGATCTGCATCGTCATGCTTCCGCCGCGCGTGTAGACGCTGCGCTGGCCAAAGCGCCGCTGGTGATGGTTGTTGACCATCAGCGCACCGCGATCATGGAAAAAGCGCACCTGGTGCTCTCTGCGGCAAGCTTTGCAGAAAGCGACGGCACGGTGGTCAACAACGAAGGGCGCGCCCAGCGTTTCTTCCAGGTTTATGACCCGGCCTACTACGATGCGAATACCGTGATGCTGGAGAGCTGGCGCTGGCTGCATTCTCTGCACAGCACCGTCGACAACCGTCAGGTTGACTGGACGCAGCTGGACCACGTGATTGACGCGGTGGTGGCTAAGCTGCCGCAGCTAGCAGGCATTAAAGATGCCGCGCCGGACGCGAGCTTCCGCATTCGCGGTCAGAAGCTGGCCCGTGAACCGCATCGCTACAGCGGCCGCACGGCGATGCGCGCCAATATCAGCGTGCATGAACCGCGCCAGCCGCAGGACAAAGACACCATGTTTGCCTTCTCGATGGAAGGGAACAACCAGCCGTCCGCCCCGCGCTCGCAAATTCCGTTTGCGTGGGCGCCGGGCTGGAACTCACCGCAGGCGTGGAACAAATTCCAGGATGAAGTGGGCGGTAAGCTGCGCCACGGCGATCCGGGCGTGCGCCTGATTGAAGCCTCCGCCGAGGGTCTGGACTACTTTACCGCGGTGCCGGCAAGCTTCCAGGCCGAAGAAGGGAAATGGCGGATTGCGCCGTACTACCATCTGTTCGGCAGCGATGAGCTGTCGCAGCGCTCGCCGGTGTTCCAGAGCCGCATGCCGCAGCCGTATCTCAAGCTTAACCCGGAAGATGCCGCGAAGCTTGGCGTCAACGCGGGGGCGATGGTTTCCTTCAGCGTTGAGGGTCATCTGCTCAGCCTGCCGCTGATTATCTCTGCGGGCCTGACGGCAGGGCAGGTTGGCCTACCGATGGGGATGCCTGGCATTGCGCCGGTTCTGACCGGAGCGCGTATTGATACTCTGCAGGAGGCAAAAGCATGAGTTGGTTAACACCGGATCTCATCGACATTCTGTTAAGCATCCTGAAGGCGGTGGTCATTCTGCTGGTGGTTGTCACCTGTGGCGCATTCATGAGCTTCGGCGAACGTCGTCTGCTCGGGCTGTTCCAGAACCGCTATGGACCTAACCGCGTCGGCTGGGGCGGTTCGCTGCAGCTGGTTGCCGACATGATCAAAATGTTCTTTAAAGAGGACTGGGTTCCGCATTTTACCGATCGCGTGATCTTTACTCTGGCCCCGGTTATTGCCTTTACCTCGCTGCTGCTGGCCTTTGCTATCGTGCCGGTCAGCCCGTCGTGGGTGGTGGCCGACCTGAACATCGGCATCCTGTTCTTCCTGATGATGGCAGGCCTGGCGGTCTACGCGGTGCTGTTTGCCGGCTGGTCGAGTAATAACAAATACTCGCTGCTGGGCGCGATGCGCGCCTCCGCGCAGACGCTGAGCTATGAAGTGTTCCTCGGCCTCTCCCTGATGGGCGTGGTGGCGCAGGCGGGATCGTTCAATATGGGCGATATCGTCAACAACCAGGCGCATCTGTGGAACGTTATCCCGCAGTTCTTTGGCTTTGTTACCTTTGCGATTGCGGGCGTGGCCGTGTGTCACCGTCACCCGTTTGACCAACCGGAAGCCGAGCAGGAACTGGCCGACGGTTACCACATCGAATATTCCGGCATGAAGTTCGGCCTGTTCTTCGTCGGTGAATATATCGGGATTGTCACCGTTTCGGCGCTGATTGTGACGCTGTTCTTCGGCGGCTGGAATGGCCCATGGTTACCTCCGTTCATCTGGTTCGCGCTGAAAACTGCGTTCTTCATGATGATGTTCATTTTGATCCGCGCATCATTACCGCGTCCACGTTATGACCAGGTAATGTCCTTTGGCTGGAAGGTATGCCTGCCATTAACGCTGATCAACTTGTTGGTAACGGCGGCTGTCATTCTCTGGCAGGCGCAATAAGGGGTGAATTGACCATGACCTTAAAAGAATTATTGGTGGGGTTCGGCACCCAGGTCCGCAGTATCTGCATGATCGGGATGCACGCCTTCGCCAAACGTGAAACCCAGATGTACCCGGAAGAGCCGGTATATCTGCCGCCGCGCTATCGTGGCCGCATCGTGCTGACGCGCGATCCGGACGGCGAAGAGCGCTGCGTTGCCTGTAACCTGTGTGCGGTAGCGTGTCCGGTAGGCTGTATCTCTTTGCAAAAAGCAGAGACCAAAGACGGCCGCTGGTACCCGGAGTTTTTCCGCATCAACTTCTCACGCTGCATTTTCTGCGGTCTGTGTGAAGAAGCGTGCCCAACCACGGCGATTCAGTTGACCCCGGACTTCGAACTGGGTGAATACAAGCGTCAGGATCTGGTGTACGAAAAAGAGGATCTGCTGATTTCCGGTCCGGGCAAATACCCGGAATATAACTTCTACCGGATGGCGGGTATGGCAATCGACGGCAAAGATAAGGGCGAAGCAGAGAACGAAGCTAAGCCTATCGACGTCAAGAGCCTGTTACCGTAAGGAGAGGGCAATGGAATTCGCTTTTTATATCTGTGGCCTTATCGCCATCCTCGCAACCCTG
Organism: Klebsiella sp. 18074; assembly: GCF_902705905.1. NCBI lineage: Bacteria > Pseudomonadati > Pseudomonadota > Gammaproteobacteria > Enterobacterales > Enterobacteriaceae > Klebsiella > Klebsiella sp. 18074. The sequence continues at coordinate 70,659 of NZ_CACSIS010000010.1, forward strand.
CGGGTGATCACCCACACTAATCCGGTGCACGCGCTGCTGTACCTGATTATTTCGCTGTTAGCGATTGCTGGCGTGTTCTTCGCGCTGGGCGCGTACTTCGCCGGGGCGCTGGAGATCATCGTCTACGCCGGGGCCATCATGGTGCTGTTCGTCTTCGTAGTGATGATGCTTAACCTGGGCGGCAGAGAAATTGAGCAGGAACGTAAGTGGCTGCAGCCGGGGATCTGGATCGGCCCGGCCATCCTTTCCGCGGTGCTGCTGGTGGTTATCGTTTATGCCATCCTCGGTCTTAACGATCAGGGCATTGAAGGCACCGCGATAAGCGCGAAAGAAGTCGGTATTGCGCTGTTTGGCCCGTACGTACTGGCGGTGGAGCTGGCCTCCATGCTGCTGCTGGCCGGTCTGGTCGTTGCCTTCCACATCGGCCGCGAAGAGCGCATCGGTGAAGTGCTGAGCAACCGCCAGAACGATAGCGACAAAAGAAAAACGGAGGAGCACGCATGATCCCCTTAACACATGGACTGATCCTCGCCGCGATCCTGTTTGTTCTCGGTCTGACGGGGCTGGTGATTCGCCGCAATCTGCTGTTTATGCTGATTAGCCTGGAGATCATGATCAACGCCGCGGCGTTAGCCTTCGTGGTTGCCGGAAGCTACTGGGGTCAGGCCGATGGTCAGATAATGTACATTCTCGCGATCAGCCTTGCGGCTGCGGAAGCGAGTATCGGTCTGGCGCTGCTACTGCAGCTCCATCGTCGCCGCCAGAACCTGAACATCGATTCAGTAAGTGAGTTGCGTGGATGAACATGCTTTCCTTAACCATTCTTTTGCCATTGATTGGCTTTGTGCTGCTGGCCTTTTCCCGCGGGCGCTGGTCGGAAAACCTCTCCGCCACTGTGGGGATGGGGTCGGTAGGCCTGGCCGCGCTAGTTACGGCCTTCGTTGGGATGGACTTCTTTGCTAACGGCAGGCAGGCGATCAGCGTTCCGCTGTGGACGTGGATGTCGGTGGGCGATTTCAACATCGGCTTTAACCTGGTGCTGGACGGTCTCTCCCTGACCATGCTCTCGGTGGTCACCGGCGTCGGTTTCCTGATCCACATGTTCGCCTCCTGGTACATGCGCGGGGAAGAGGGCTACTCCCGCTTCTTCGCCTACACCAACCTGTTTATCGCCAGCATGGTGGTTCTGGTGCTCGCCGATAACCTGCTGCTGATGTACCTCGGCTGGGAAGGCGTGGGCCTGTGCTCCTATCTGCTGATCGGTTTCTACTATACCGATCCGAAGAACGGCGCCGCGGCGATGAAAGCGTTTGTGGTGACCCGCGTCGGCGACGTGTTCCTCGCCTTCGCGCTGTTCATTCTCTACAACGAGCTGGGAACCCTGAACTTCCGCGAAATGGTCGAGCTGGCGCCCCAGCACTTCGAAGCCGGCAACAACATGCTGACGTGGGCGACGCTGATGCTGCTGGGCGGCGCGGTGGGTAAATCCGCCCAGCTGCCGCTGCAGACCTGGCTTGCGGACGCGATGGCGGGCCCGACCCCGGTCTCCGCGCTGATCCACGCCGCAACCATGGTGACCGCGGGCGTGTATCTGATTGCGCGTACGCACGGTCTGTTCCTGATGACGCCGGAAATTCTGCATCTGGTGGGTATCGTCGGTGCGGTGACGCTGGTGCTGGCAGGGTTTGCCGCGCTGGTGCAAACCGACATCAAACGCGTGCTGGCCTACTCGACGATGAGTCAGATTGGCTACATGTTCCTGGCGCTGGGCGTTCAGGCATGGGACGCGGCGATTTTCCATCTGATGACCCACGCGTTCTTCAAAGCGCTGCTGTTCCTCTCGTCCGGTTCGGTCATTCTGGCCTGCCATCACGAGCAGAACATCTTCAAAATGGGCGGCCTGCGTAAATCGATTCCTCTGGTGTACGTCTGCTTCCTGGTGGGGGGCGCGGCGCTGTCCGCACTGCCGCTCATCACCGCAGGCTTCTTCAGTAAGGATGAGATCCTCGCCGGCGCAATGGCTAACGGTCATCTCAATCTGATGGTTGCCGGCCTGGTCGGCGCGTTTATGACCTCGCTGTATACCTTCCGCATGATTTTCATCGTGTTCCACGGCAAAGAGCAGATTCACGCTCACGCAGGCAAGGGGATTACCCATCACCTGCCGCTGATTATTCTGCTGGTTCTCTCCACCTTCGTTGGCGCCATGATTGTGCCACCGCTGCAGGGCGTACTGCCGCAGACCACCGAACTTGAGCACGGCCGCGTGATGACGCTGGAAATCGTCTCCGGGATTGTGGCTATCGCCGGTATCCTGATCGCCGCATGGCTGTGGCTGGGTAAACGCACGCTGGTGACCTCCATCGCCAACAGCGCCCCTGGCCGCCTGCTCGGCACCTGGTGGTACAACGCCTGGGGCTTCGACTGGCTGTACGACAAGGTGTTCGTGAAACCGTTCCTCGGCGTGGCGTGGCTGCTGAAAAGCGATCCGCTGAACTCGATGATGAACATTCCGGCTATCCTCTCCCGCTTTGCAGGTAAAGGCCTGCTGTTAAGCGAGAACGGCTATTTACGCTGGTATGTCGCGTCAATGAGCATCGGTGCGGTTGTCGTGCTGGCGCTGCTGATGGTACTGCGTTGAGTTTGTTGGCTGGGTGAGTGATTGCCGGATGGCGCTGCACTTATCCGGCCGACAAACCCTAAAAGAATTTTAGAATTCGTTGAAAATCTGTTCCTGAGGTACAGGCGTCATCGGCGAAGTCAGACCGGAGACCGCCAGCGCAGAGCAACCGCAGCGTACGAAAGTGCGCGAGGAGTGCGAGCACTGCCGGAATTCGGGCTGGCGAGCGAGATAGCCTGAGCAGGAGTAAATATAAGGGACATACTCAGCTATGTTATTACCCTGGTTAATACTAATCCCCTTTATCGGCGGGTTCCTGTGCTGGCAGACCGAACGCTTTGGCGTGAAGATGCCGCGCTGGATTGCGCTGATTACCATGGGACTGACGCTGGTTCTCTCACTGCAGCTGTGGCTGCAGGGCGGCTATTCTCTGACACAGGCCGCGGGTATCCCCCAATGGCAGTCTGAATTTGTCATGCCGTGGATCCCTCGCTTCGGTATTAGCATTCATCTGGCTATCGACGGTCTGTCGCTGCTGATGGTGGTGCTGACCGGCCTGCTCGGCGTACTGGCCGTACTCTGTTCATGGCGCGAGATCGAAAAGTATCAGGGCTTCTTCCACCTCAACCTGATGTGGATCCTGGGCGGCGTTATCGGCGTGTTCCTTGCCATCGACATGTTCCTGTTCTTCTTCTTCTGGGAGATGATGCTGGTGCCGATGTACTTCCTGATCGCGCTGTGGGGCCACAAGGCTTCCGACGGTAAAACGCGTATCACGGCGGCCACCAAGTTCTTCATCTATACCCAGGCGAGTGGGCTGGTGATGCTGATTGCCATCCTGGCGCTGGCGTTCGTGCACTTCAACGCCACCGGCGTGTGGACCTTCAACTATGAAGATCTGCTGAAGACGCCGATGTCCCACGGCGTGGAATACGTGCTGATGCTGGGCTTCTTCATCGCCTTCGCGGTGAAAATGCCGGTGGTACCGCTGCACGGCTGGCTGCCGGACGCGCACTCCCAGGCGCCGACCGCCGGTTCCGTTGACCTTGCGGGGATCCTGCTGAAAACCGCGGCCTACGGTCTGCTGCGTTTTGCGCTGCCGCTGTTCCCGAACGCCTCTGCCGAATTTGCGCCCATCGCTATGTGGCTGGGCATCATCGGTATTTTCTACGGCGCGTGGATGGCCTTCTGCCAGTACGATATCAAACGCCTGATTGCCTACACCTCGGTTTCTCATATGGGCTTCGTGCTGATTGCCATCTATACCGGCAGCCAGCTGGCCTATCAGGGTGCGGTGATTCAGATGATTGCGCACGGCCTCTCCGCTGCCGGTCTGTTTATCCTTTGCGGCCAGCTCTACGAGCGCCTGCACACGCGTGATATGCGTCAGATGGGCGGCCTGTGGAGCAAAATTAAGTGGCTGCCGGCGCTGTCGATGTTCTTCGCCGTGGCGACCCTCGGGATGCCGGGTACCGGTAACTTTGTCGGTGAGTTCATGATCCTGTTCGGCAGCTATAAAGTGGTGCCGGTGATTACCGTGATCTCCACCTTTGGTCTGGTGTTCGCTTCCGTCTACTCGCTGGCGATGCTGCATCGTGCCTACTTCGGTAAAGCGAAGAGCGAGATTGCGGCGAAAGAGCTGCCGGGAATGTCGCTGCGCGAGCTGTCGATTGTTCTGCTGCTGGTGGTTCTGCTGGTGCTGCTGGGCTTCTTCCCGCAGCCGATTCTGGACACCTCACATGCTGCGATGAGCAACATTCAGCAGTGGTTTGTTAATTCTGTTTCTACTACAAGGCCGTAATTCGCCATGACAATAACTCCACAACAACTGATCGCACTGCTACCGCTGCTGATCGTCGGCTTGACGGTGGTGGTTGTGATGCTCTCCATTGCGTGGCGACGCAATCATTTCCTTAATGCCACGCTGTCGGTTCTCGGGCTTAACGCCGCGTTGATATCGCTTTGGTTTGTCGGTCAGAACGGTGCGATGGACGTTACGCCGCTGATCCGCGTTGACGGCTACGCCATGCTCTACACCGGACTGGTGTTGCTGGCGAGCCTGGCGACCTGTACTTTTGCCTATCCGTGGCTTGAGGGTTACAAGGACAACAAAGAAGAGTTCTACCTGCTGGTGCTCATCGCCGCGCTGGGTGGGATTCTGCTGGCGGGTGCAAACCATCTGGCGGCGCTGTTCCTCGGTATTGAATTGATTTCTCTGCCGCTGTTCGGTCTTGTCGGCTACGCCTTCCGTCAGAAACGGTCGCTGGAAGCGAGTATCAAATACACCATTTTGTCTGCCGCAGCGTCGTCGTTCCTGCTGTTCGGTATGGCGCTGGTGTATGCCAACTCCGGTAACCTGTCGTTCCTGGCGCTGGGCAAGAACCTGGCCGATAACACCCTGCATGAACCGCTGCTGCTGGCGGGTCTGGGTCTGATGATCGTGGGTCTGGGCTTTAAGCTGTCGCTGGTGCCGTTCCACCTGTGGACGCCGGACGTTTATCAGGGCGCGCCGGCGCCGGTATCAACCTTCCTGGCCACCGCCAGCAAGATTGCTATCTTCGGCGTGGTGATGCGTCTGTTCCTGTATATGCCGGTAGGCAACAGCGAAGCGGTGCGCATCGTGCTGGGTCTGATAGCCTTTGCGTCCATCATCTTCGGTAACCTGATGGCGCTGAGCCAGACCAACATCAAGCGCCTGCTCGGCTACTCCTCGATCTCGCATCTCGGCTATCTGCTGGTGGCGCTGATCGCCCTGCAGAGCGGCGAAATGTCGATGGAAGCCGTCGGCGTCTATCTGGCCGGCTACCTGTTCAGCAGCCTCGGCGCCTTCGGCGTGGTGAGCCTGATGTCCAGCCCGTACCGCGGCCCGGATGCCGACTCGCTGTACTCCTATCGCGGCCTGTTCTGGCACCGTCCGATTCTGTCTGCGGTGATGACGGTAATGATGCTGTCGCTGGCCGGTATTCCGATGACGCTGGGCTTCATCGGTAAGTTCTACGTGCTGGCGGTCGGCGTGCACGCGCACCTGTGGTGGCTGGTTGGCGCCGTGGTGGTGGGTTCGGCGATTGGTCTTTACTACTACCTGCGCGTCGCGGTGAGTCTCTATCTGAGCGCGCCGGAGAAACTGAACCGCGATGCGCCGTCTAACTGGCAGTACAGCGCCGGCGGTATCGTGGTACTGATCTCAGCTCTGCTGGTGCTGGTACTCGGCGTCTGGCCGCAGCCGCTGATTAGCATCGTACAGCTGGCAACGCCGCTGATGTAAAGCGGCTACGGCTGCAAAAAAACCGCCGGTCTACGATCGGCGGTTTTTTTATGCGCGTCGTTAAGCCGGGCTAGCCCGCTTAGCGGATGGGATAGACCATAAAATCCTCCGCCAGCAGGGTCTGCGGGAAGATCTCCCGGCACTCCGCCAGCAGGCGCTGACAGCCCTGCAGATCGTAGCGCGAGCTGAAATGGGTGGCGATAAAGGTGCCGACCCCGGCATCGCGCGCCAGCGCCGCCGCCTGCTGGCTGGAGGAGTGCCCGCGAGCGTTCGCCTTCTCGGCCATCGCCTGTTCCAGGGTGGTCTCATGAATCATGACGTCCACGCCGTGCGCCAGCTCAAGCGCCGCCGCACAGGGTGCCGTATCGCCAAAGATGGCCAGCTTTTTCCCCGGCGTCGTCGGGCCAAGATAGCGCCGGCCGTCAACGATGCGCCCGTCGGCAAGCTCGACGCTCAGCCCCTGTTTGAGCTGCTGAAACAGCGGCCCGGAGGGAACGCCGTCGGCGATAAGACGGGCCGCGTCCAGGGGGCCGGGCTTATCGTACTCTTCAATGCGGTAGCCGTAGCACTCCACCGGATGGTTTAGCGGCCAGGCCGTGACCCGATATCCGGCGTCGTCCAGGATAAGGCCGGGGCCAATTTCGACAATATCCAGCGGATAATCGGTCCACGAGCCGCTGAGGCGCAGCGCCACTTCGACAAACTCCCGCAGCCCTTTTGGCCCGTAGAGGGTCAGCGGCAGCGAGTTGCCTTGCATCGAGCGGCTGCACAGCAGGCCGGGGAGGCCAAACAGATGGTCGCCGTGAAGATGGGTAATAAAAATTTTATTCAGCTTGCCGGGGTGCAGGGCGGTATGCAGAAACTGATGCTGGGTGCCTTCTCCGCAGTCGAACAGCCAGACCTCCGCCGTCGTTGGCTGTTGCAAATTCAGCACGATAGACGTCATATTACGCGTACGGGTCGGCACGCCAGCGGATGTCCCCAAAAAAGTTAATTCCATCGTCCTGTGTCCTTAGGGCGTGAGTCAAAAACAGAGTATACCCGTCATCCTTCAGGTTGCGCGCGCGTTGGTTGAGCCTGTTGCCGTCAGTCGCTCGCCTGCCGCCTTCATGCCGCCGGAATGAATGCAGGGCCCACTTCAATAAAGGAATAATAGATGATGATATGGCAGGATCTCCACCACAGCGAGCTGACCGTCCCGCAGCTCTATGCGCTGCTAAAGCTGCGCTGTGAAGTCTTTGTCGTCGAGCAAAACTGTCCCTATCAGGACGTTGATGGCGACGACCTGATCGGTGAAAACCGTCATCTTCTCGGCTGGCGCGGCGATGAGCTGGTGGCCTATGCGCGGATCCTGAAAAGCGCAGAGGATTTCGAACCGGTGGTTATTGGCCGGGTTATCGTCAGCCCGACGGTGCGAGGGGAGAAGCTCGGCTATCAGCTGATGGAGAAGGCGCTTGCCAGCTGCGCCCGCCTGTGGCCGCAAAAGGCTATCTATCTCGGCGCTCAGGCACATCTACAGCCCTTCTACGCCAGCTTCGGCTTCCAGGCGGTGACCGACGTTTACGATGAAGACGGGATCGCGCATATCGGCATGGCCCGCGAGGCCGCTGCGGACCCGCTCCAGCCCAGGTAGCCGCAGGCTATCTATACTTCCTGAGTGAGCGACGGGCCGCCAAAGGCCACTCCCTCATCGTGGGTACTGCTATTTCTCGCCAGGACCCCGTATAATGTGGGGTTTTTATCCTGAGGAGGTTTGCGTGCTGTCTGTTTCCGCTGCGCTGGAAAGCTTACGCGGCTGTCTGAACGATGAGTTCCCCGCATCGTCCGGCACGCGAATTTTCGATGTTTCGTTTCCTCTCCACGATGCGTTCGATCCCCTGCTGTGGTGCGGGCATCAGCCTCAGTGGCCGCAGTTTTACTGGCAGCAGCGTAGCGGCGACGAAGAGCTTGCCGCGCTCGGGGCGGTGAAAAGGTTCTCTTCGCTGGCCGAAGCGCAGCGTTTTTTACAGCATCAGCAGCATCGGGACCTGCGTATTTGCGGCCTGAATGCGTTCAGTCCGCAGGCCGGGGCGCTGGTGCTGCCGCGGCTCGAGTGGCGTCGGGTGGGGGGCGCGGCGTCGCTGCGGCTGGTGCTGTGCAGCGACGCTTCTCTGCGCGAAGATGCTCATGCGGCGCGCGAGTTTCTGCACTCCTTGACGGCGGAGCAGGCGCGGCCCGCGGCGATACCTGAGCTACTCAGCGAACGGCACGTCCCGGAATATCCGCGCTGGCGTGAGCTTATCCTGCAGGCTACCCGGGCCATTGCGGCCGCAGAGATGGAAAAAGTCGTCCTGGCACGCGCCACGGACCTGCGGTTCGCCGCTCCCTTAGATGCCTGGTCGATTATGGCCGCCAGCCGCCGCAGCAACTTTAACTGCTTCCATTTCCTGATGGCCTTTAACCCGCAGCAGGCGTTTTTCGGCTCAACGCCGGAGCGGCTGTGGCGTCGGCGCGGAACGCTGCTGCGCACCGAGGCGCTGGCGGGGACCGTCGCCGGCCATGCTGACGATCGCCAGGCGCAGGCGCTGGCCGACTGGCTAATGCACGACGATAAAAACCAGCGGGAAAACATGCTGGTGGTGGAGGATATTTGCCAGCGTATGCAGGATGAAGTGCCGATGCTGGAGGTGCTGCCGCCGCAGGTGGTGCGCCTGCGTAACGTACAGCATCTGCGGCGCTGCATCTGGACGGTGCTAAACGCACCCGACGATACCCGCTGCCTGCAGCAGCTGCAGCCTACGGCGGCGGTCGCCGGGCTACCCAGGCGGGCGGCGCTGGACTTTATCACTCAGAATGAACCCTTTATCCGCGAATGGTACGCCGGTTCCGCCGGCTATCTGTCGCTGGCACAAAGCGAATTCTGCGTGGCGCTACGCTCGGCGAAGGTGGAGAACGACACCCTCAGGCTTTACGCCGGCGCCGGGATTGTCAGCGGTTCCGATCCTGAGCAAGAGTGGCAGGAAATTGAAAATAAAGCGGCGGGGCTGCGTTCGTTGCTGTTGAGAAAAATGTAGATAAACGACGCATATCAATACTCCATCACTTTGTATTACCTATACTTAGCCTCAATATTTGATATCGGACAATTTCATGTCAGTAAGCGCATTTAACCGACGCTGGGCGGCGGTGATCCTTGAAGCATTAACCCGCCACGGTGTGCAGCATATTTGCATTGCGCCGGGGTCGCGCTCGACGCCCTTAACGCTGGCAGCCGCGGATAACCGCGCATTGATTCCCCATACTCATTTTGACGAACGCGGGCTTGGCCACCTGGCGCTGGGGCTGGCGAAGGCCAGCCGGCAGCCGGTGGCGGTCATCGTCACCTCCGGTACCGCCACGGCCAATCTCTATCCGGCGCTGATTGAAGCCGGGCTGACCGGCGAAAAGCTGATTCTGCTTACCGCCGACCGGCCGCCGGAGCTGATCGACTGTGGCGCCAACCAGGCTATCCGCCAGCCGGGCATGTTCGCATCGCATCCGTCCGAAACCCTCTCTTTGCCGCGTCCGTCGCAGGATATTCCCGCGCGCTGGCTGGTCTCAACCATCGACCAGGCGCTGGGCGCGCTGCATTCCGGCGGCGTGCATATTAACTGTCCGTTTGCCGAGCCGCTGTATGGCGATATGGACGATACCGGCGTGAGCTGGCAGCAGCAGCTCGGGGATTGGTGGCAGAGCGAGACGCCCTGGCTGCGTCAGTCGCTGCATCTCGGCAGCGAAAAGCAGCGCGACTGGTTTTTCTGGCGACAAAAGCGCGGTGTGGTGGTTGCCGGGCGCATGAGCGCCGCCGAAGGAGTACAGGCCGCCGGGTGGGCGAAAATGCTCGGCTGGCCGCTGATTGGCGACGTGCTTTCGCAAACCGGGCAGCCGCTGCCCTGCGCCGATTTATGGCTGGGTAACGGTAAAGCGGTCAGCGAGCTGGAGCAGGCGCAAATCGTCGTTCAACTGGGCAGCAGCCTGACCGGAAAACGCCTCCTGCAGTGGCAGGCGACCTGCGAGCCCGAGGAGTACTGGCTGGTCGATAATTTACCCGGCCGTTTAGATCCGGCTCAGCACCGCGGCCGCCGTCTGGTCTGCCCGGTGGGGGAGTGGCTTGAGCTGCATCCGGCGGAAAAACGCCAGCCCTGGGCAACGACGCTGCCGGTTCTTGCCGAGCAGGCCTGGCAGGCGACGGTCGAATGCAGCGAGCGCTTTGGCGAGGCCCAGCTGGCCCACCGCATTCATCGCTATCTGCCGGATCAGGGACAGCTGTTCGTGGGCAATAGCCTGGTGGTGCGCTTAATTGACGCGCTCTCGCAGCTGCCGGCGGGATATCCGGTCTACAGCAACCGCGGCGCCAGCGGCATTGACGGCCTGCTGGCAACCGCCGCCGGCGTGCAGCGGGCCAGCGCCCGCCCTCTGCTGGCGATCGTTGGCGATCTTTCTGCGCTCTACGATCTGAATTCGCTGGCGCTGCTGCGCCATGCGTCGGCGCCGCTGGTGCTGATTATTGTCAACAATAACGGCGGGCAGATCTTCTCTCTGCTGCCGACGCCGCAGGAAGAAAGGCGCCAGTTTTATTTAATGCCGCAGGATGTCAACTTCGGCCATGCCGCGGCGATGTTCGATCTCGACTACCACCGCCCCGGCAGCTGGGACGAGCTGGAGACGGCGCTGTCCGGCGCGTGGCGGACCCCTGGCGCGACGGTGATTGAGCTGGCGGTGAACGAAACCGACGGCACCCATACTTTGCAGCAGCTGCTGGCACAGGTGAGTCGTCTATGAGTTTGCACGCCGAGTGCGAACGCGGCCAGGCCAATCAACCCTGGCTGATTTTTTTACACGGTTTTTCGGGCGACAGTCGTGAATGGCAGCCGGTCGGGGAGGCGTTTAGCGCCCGTTCGCGGCTCTATATCGACCTGCCCGGCCACGGCGGTTCCCGCGATATTCAGGTCGATGATTTTGCCGATGTCTGCCGGCGGCTGCAGGAGACGCTAGATAGTTACAGCATCCTTAACTACTGGCTGATTGGCTACTCCCTCGGCGGCCGCATCGCGATGGCCTTTGCCAGCCAGCCGCGCGACGGTCTGTGCGGGCTGGTCGTGGAGGGCGGTCATCCGGGACTTGTTGACGATAGCGAGCGCCTGCTGCGTCGGCGCAGCGATGCGGCCTGGGCCGAACGCTTTCGCCACGAACCGCTGTCCCAGGTTTTTGCAGACTGGTACCGGCAGCCGGTTTTCGCCTCGCTGGATGCGCAGCAGCGAGCGGACTTAATCGCGCTCCGCAGCCGCAACCATGGCGCCAATCTGGCCGCCATGCTGGAGGCGACGTCGCTGGCGGTCCAGCCCGATCTGCGCCCGGCGCTGCATGCCTGCCGCTTTCCTTTTCACTATCTTTGCGGCGCGCGCGATGACAAATTCCGCGCGATAGCCAGCGATCTCGCCGCGACGATACACGTTATTCATCATGCCGGGCACAACGCGCATCGGGAAAATCCCGCCGCGGTAACCGCCTGCCTGGCGCAGTTTTTAGCAAGTTAACTAAAGGACATTCTATGATCTCTCTTGATGAAGCCATGCTCTACGCCCCCGTTGAATGGCACGATTGTTCCGAAGGCTATACCGATATTCGTTACCAAAAATCGACGGACGGTATTGCTAAAATCACCATTAACCGCCCACAGGTGCGTAATGCATTCCGTCCGCTGACCGTAAAAGAGATGATTCAGGCGCTGGCTGATGCCCGCTATGACGACAATATTGGCGTCATTATCCTGACCGGCGAAGGGGACCTGGCGTTCTGCGCCGGCGGTGACCAGAAGGTGCGCGGCGACTACGGCGGCTATCAGGACGATTCCGGCGTGCATCACCTGAACGTGCTCGATTTCCAGCGTCAGATCCGCACCTGTCCGAAACCGATCGTCGCGATGGTCGCCGGCTACTCCATCGGCGGCGGCCACGTGCTGCATATGATGTGCGACCTGACAATCGCGGCAGAAAACGCCATCTTTGGTCAGACGGGTCCGAAAGTCGGCTCCTTCGACGGCGGCTGGGGCGCAGCCTATATGGCCCGCATCGTTGGCCAGAAAAAAGCGCGTGAAATTTGGTTCCTGTGCCGCCAGTATGATGCGCAGCAGGCGCTGGATATGGGGCTGGTCAACACCGTCGTCCCGCTGGCCGATCTGGAAAAAGAGACCGTTCGCTGGTGTCGCGAAATGCTGCAAAACAGCCCAATGGCTCTGCGCTGCCTGAAGGCTGCGCTGAACGCCGACTGCGATGGTCAGGCGGGTCTGCAGGAGCTGGCGGGTAATGCCACCATGCTGTTCTACATGACTGAAGAGGGTCAGGAAGGGCGCAACGCATTTAATCAGAAACGTCAGCCGGACTTCAGCAAATTTAAACGGAATCCGTAATGCGCCGGGCGCAGGTTTACCGCTGGCAGATACCGATGGACGCGGGCGTGGTTCTACGCGAACGGCGGTTAAAAACCCGTGACGGGTTATTCGTCCATCTCCAGGAGGGCGAGCGCGAAGGCTGGGGAGAGGTTTCTCCTCTGCCGGGATTTAGCGAAGAAACCCTGGAAGAGGCGCAGGCTGCGCTGCTGGTCTGGGTGATGGCCTGGCGTCAGGGACAGGATCTTCCTTTTCCTGCGCAGCCCTGCGTGGCGTTCGGGATCAGCTGTGCGCTGGCCGAGCTGAATGAGCAGCTGCCGCAGGCGGCAGATTATCGCGCCGCGCCGCTGTGCACCGGCGATCCGGACGAGCTGTTTGCCAGGCTTGCAGCGATGCCGGGCGAGAAGGTCGCCAAGGTCAAAGTGGGCCTGTATGAGGCCGTACGCGACGGCATGGTTGTGAATCTGCTGCTGGAGGCTATCCCTGAGCTGCGGCTGCGTCTGGACGCCAACCGTGCCTGGACGCTGCTCAAAGCGCAGCAGTTCGCAAAATACGTGGATCCGCAGTATCGCGATCGCATCGCTTTCCTCGAGGAGCCGTGCAAAACTCAGGCTGATTCTCGCGCTTTTGCGCAACAAACCGGCATTACCATTGCCTGGGATGAGAGCCTGCGTGAAGCCGATTTTTGCCTGCAGGCCGAGGCGGGAGTGGGGGCGGTGGTGATTAAGCCAACCCTTACCGGTAGCCTGCAAAAAGTGCAGGAGCAGGTTGCCGCCGCCCACGCTCTGGGGCTGACGGCGGTCATCAGCTCCTCGATTGAGTCGAGCCTTGGGCTGACGCAGCTGGCGCGTATTGCGGCCTGGCTGACGCCGCAGACCGTTCCGGGCCTCGATACGCTGACGCTGATGCAGTCCCAACTGGTGCGCCCGTGGCCTGAAAGCCCGCTGCCGTGCCTGTCAACGGATACGCTGGAGCCGCTGCTGTGATCTTTCGCGACTGGCCGTGGCACCACTGGCGTCAGCGACGGGGCGAGGCGTTTGCTCTGCGGCTGAACGACGATAGCCTGACCTGGCAGCAGCTGTGCGAACAGGTTGACGCGCTGACGGCAGGGTTTGTCGCTCAGGGCGTAGGTGAGGGCGATGGCGTTATTCTGCGAGCCCACAACCAGCCGGCGGCGCTGTTGGCCTGGCTGGCGCTGCTGCAGTGCGGTGCCAGGGTGCTGCCGCTTAATCCGCAGCTGCCGTCGGCAATGCTGGCGCAGCTGCTGCCGTCCCTCGATATGCACCATCTACTGGCGCTTAGCGGTGAGGATAATGCTGTCCTCGGCTATTCGCCGCTGGCTATGCGCGCCGATGCCGGAGAACGCAGCCTGGCCTGGAGCGAAGATCGTCTGGCGTCGATGACGCTGACCTCAGGTTCTACCGGGCTGCCGAAGGCCGCAGTGCATACTTTCCGCGCTCATCTTGCCAGCGCGCAAGGGGTGCTGGCGATGATCCCGCTGGCCGCCGACGATGACTGGCTGCTTTCCCTGCCGCTGTTTCACGTCTCGGGGCAGGGAATTCTCTGGCGCTGGCTGCTGTCCGGATCGCGTCTGACGGTGCGGGAAAAGCGGCCGTTAGAACAGGCCCTGCAGGGCTGTAGCCATGCGTCGCTGGTGCCAACCCAGCTGTGGCGGCTGCTCAACGGCGATACGCAGGTCTCGCTGAAGGCCGTTCTTCTGGGCGGGGCGGCGATCCCCGTCGAACTGACCGAGCAGGCCCGGGAGAAAGGTATTCGCAGCTGGTGCGGATATGGCCTGACCGAATTTGCCTCGACGGTGTGCGGCAAAGAGGCCGACGGCGAGGCGGATGTCGGACAGCCGTTGCCCCAGCGGGAGCTGAAAATTGTCGACGGCGAGGTTTGGCTGCGCGGGGCCAGCATGGCGGCGGGCTACTGGCGCGACGGCGGGCTGGTGCCGCTGGTTAACGAGCTGGGCTGGTTTGCCACGCGCGATCGCGGCGAACTGCGCGGCGATAAGCTGACGATCCTTGGGCGTCTGGATAATCTCTTTTTCAGCGGCGGCGAAGGCATCCAGCCGGAAGAGGTTGAGCGGGTGATTATCGCGCATCCGCAGGTCCGCCAGGCGTTCATCGTGCCGTTGGATGATGCCGAGTTTGGCCAGCGTCCGGTGGCGGTGGTTGAAGGCGATGAACGGTGCGACATGGCGGCTTTAGCGGCCTGGGTAGAGGATAAACTGGCGCGCTTTCAGCAGCCGGTACGCTGGCTGGCGCTGCCTGAAACGTTGAAAACCGGCGGGATTAAAATCTCCCGCCGGGCTTTAAGCGAATGGGTCAACGCCATCTTACGTGACGCAAGTTAGCCCACATCTGCTTCGGTATGATGCTGGCGTTTTTTGCGCAGGAAGCGCAGCAGCGGTGGAACGATAATCACCGCGATGGCAAGGAACAGTAAGGTTTTGGTGACGCCGCTTCCCCATAAAATCGCCAGGTCGCCGTTGCTGATAGAGAGCGCGCGGCGCAGGTTTTGCTCCAGCATCTCTCCGAGGACGAAGCCTAAGATCAGCGGCGACATCGGGAAGTGCATTTTACGCAGGATGTAGCCGAGCACGCCGAGTCCGACCATCAGCAGTAAATCGAAGGTGGTGCTGTGAACGGCATACACGCCGACGGCGGAGACGGCGGCAATCGCCGGTACCAGGAACCACAGCGGGATCGTCAGCATGCGGGTGAACAGACCGATCAGCGGAATATTCATCAGCAGCAGCATAACGTTGGCGATAAGCAGCGCGGCGATCAGCCCCCAGACGATATCCGGCTGTTCGGTGAACATGGCCGGGCCCGGAGTGATGTTATAGAGCGTCAGCGCCCCCATCATCACCGCCGTGGTTCCGGAACCGGGTACGCCCAGCGTCAGCATCGGGATGAATGAGCCGCAGGCGGAGGCGTTGTTAGCCGCTTCTGGAGCGGCAACGCCGCGGATATCGCCTTTGCCGAAGCTGTCGCTGTTGCCGCTGAGTTTTTTCTCGGTCATGTAGGTAATGGCGCTGGCTATCGTCGCGCCGGCGCCGGGCAGAATCCCGACAAAGAAACCGACCACCGACGAGCGCAGCGTTGCGCCCACGCACTGACCGGCCTCCCTGGCATTAAACAGCATGCGCCCGGTTTTGCGGACCAGGGTCTGGCCACCGCTGGTGCTTTCCAGCATCAGCAGAATTTCAGACACGGAAAACAGCCCTATTACCACCACAATAAACTGCACGCCATCGGAGAGGTGGATGCTGTCAAAGGTGAAGCGGTAAACCCCGGTGTTGGCATCCACGCCCACCGTCGCCAGGCCTAAACCAATCAGCGCGGCGAGGAAGGATTTCAGCGGATTCTCTGCCATCATGCTGCCCAGGCAGGCAATGGCGAAGACCATCAGGGCAAAATATTCCGCGGGTCCAAACGCCAGCGACCACTGAGCCAGTATCGGAGCGAAGAGAATAATGCCGCCAATGGCGATTAATGAGCCAACAAATGAGCTGACCGCCGAAATCGACAGCGCCACGCCGCCACGGCCCTGCTGCGCCATTGGGTAACCGTCCAGGGCGGTCATTATGGCGGCGGCATCACCGGGAACATTGAGCAAAATAGAGGAGATTCGGCCACCGTACTCGCAGCCGATATAGACCGTTGCCAGCAGAATCAAGGCGGACTCGGCGGGCAGATGCAGGGCAAACGCCAGCGGCAGCAGGATCGCCACGCCGTTAATCGGCCCCAGCCCCGGCAGCAGTCCGACAATGGTACCCACAAAGCAGCCAATCAGGGCAATCATCAGGTTCGATGGCGTCATCGCCACGGCGAAGCCCTGCGAAAGATAAATCCAGGTATCCATAAACTTCTCCGTTAACTTAACCACACGCCGAGCGGCAGGGTGACATCGAGCAGGGTGTCAAAGGCGTACCACAGGGTGATGCCCATTACCGCTCCAGCCACGCCTGCGGCAGGCAGCGTGGCGCCAAACAGCAGGCCAATGATCGCGGTCAGCAGAGCGGTGGCAAGCGGGAAGCCGAGCCATTCAAACCCCCACGCGTAGATCATCAGCACCGCCACCATGGTCAGTAAGCGTTGTAAAACCCGCCGCCCGGGCCACTCCACCGCATCAGGGCGGCGCAGCAGCAGCAGCACTGAACAGAGCAGCATCAGGCCGACAATCCCTAGCGGAAACGGGCGGGGTCCAACGGGTTCGTAGGAGTACTCGCTGTGAATCTGCCAGGCAACGAACATCCCGCCTACGCATAGCAGCAACCAGATCCCAGCAAAAATACGATCGCTCATCGCAACCTCCGCAGATTATTTCGCCAGACCAAAGGCCCTGGCCTGTTCGTGATAGTTGTTGACCTGTTTTTTCACGTATTCATCCAACGCACTGCCGCTCATGTTGAATTCAAACAGGCCGCGCAGTTCGCGCTGCTTTTTAAACTCTTCGGTCTGCTGGAGCTTGTTGAACTCTTCAACCCACCACTGATAGTCGACATCGCTGACTTTCGGACCGACGTAAAAACCGCGAATAATCGGCCATACCAGATCGTAACCCTGCTCCCTGGCCGTCGGGACGTTGGCTAGCGCGCCGGGCAGACGTTCGGCTGAGAACACTGCCAGCACGCGGATTTTGTTGCCCTGCAGGTACGGCACCATTTCGCTCAGATCGCCCGACACCGCCTGGACGTGGTTACCCAGCAGTGCCGTCACCGGCTCGCCGCCGCCTTCAAAGGCCACATAGCGCATTTTATGCGGGTCGACGTGGGCCTTTTGCGCCATCAGCGCCGCTTTCATCCAGTCCTGGCTACCGATAGAGGCGCCTGCGCCGATGACGATATTGGCGGGATCTTTTTCCATTGCCGCCAGAAACGAAGGTAAATCTTGCCATGGGGAGTCGGCGCGTACGGCGATCATCCCGTAATCGGTTCCGACGCTGGCCAGCCAGCGGACGTCATCAACGCCGTAGCGGCCAAATTTCCCCTGCGATAAATTGAGTAACGAACCGCCGGAGAAGGCGACAACGGTGCCCGCTTCGCCGGGACGCTGGGCAACGATAGCGTTATAGGCTACCGCCCCGACTCCGCCGGGCATGTAGGTCACGCGCATCGGTTTTTTGATAGCCCCGGTTTCCATCAGGCTGACCTGAATCAGTTTGCAGGTGAGGTCAAAGCCGCCGCCGGGTTTTGCCGGGGCGATACATTCGGTACGAGAAGGCGCCTCGGTGGCATACGCGGAGGCGCTACAGAGGCATAAAGCGAGCGCGCTAAGATGGCGCAAAAATGGTTTGTTCATAAGCTTCCTCAGTCAGGTACGGGTACGTTTATTGTGATTATGTGAAACGATGCTGGACTGCTTGGTTGCGTAATTGTTAAATCAATAACCTTTCATTTCCCTTTCAATCCCCGCGCAACTTTGCAGGATGTGATAGATATCTCTTATTGGTCGTCGCGAAGGGCGTGAGTCAGCGCGGAGAACATATCCGTAGCGAAGGGCATGTTGCCATAATGAACAGGACCAATACTGACCCAGGGGATTGTGGTGAACGGCTTAATGAAAAACTATTGTGCTCATGAAAATAAAAATAGCAGATTAGTCTAATATATCATGAATAAATATTAGCGCTCGGCGGCGTTTATTCTTGAAGGCATGTTTGTACTTTCTGATATCTTTCAGGTAGGAACGTAAAGAGAAAACGGATATAATGATAAGAGTGACCGCCAGAGCTAAAATAAAAACTAACCGTGCCTTTAGTTCATTGATAAGGTGGTGTTTTTTTGTTTATGGCATAATATGTTGATATTCCTGAGGCGAAAAAAAGATCGCCATCAAGTGCCACGCCCAATCATCCTTTTACCGGTCTAATTCATACATTCCGATGGTCCGTATTACATTGTCTGTGGCGCTCCGCTGATGGTCGTTTAAAATAGTGTGGATATATATTTCCGCGAAAAGTTATGACTCTCATTTAACCGATAATAATAAGATTCTGGCGTGGCCGGTGAATGACACCTGCGTCAACGCTGCTCAGTAAATCGGCACATTCCGGCGTATAACAAACATCGTGCGATCGGGGGAACCGGGGCGATCTCGTCGATAGTGTTAAATCGCTTACAAATAAGCCGCTCTGGTGTTGCATATTTGTTTCATTTTGTCATTCTCATCCTTTCCTGCGCGATGATAGATGACGGTGGCTACGGGTTAGCTACGGAATCAACAACGATCGCCGTCAGGCTGTTGTGCCGATAAACATGGAGAGACCATCACAATGCGCCTTTTATTAGCCGAGGATAACCGGGAGCTGGCCCACTGGCTGGAGAAAGCGCTGGTGCAGAGCGGGTTTGCCGTCGACTGCGTATTTGATGGACGCGCGGCAGACCATCTGCTGCAAAGTGAAAAATACGCCCTCGCGGTGCTGGATATTGGTATGCCTGGCCTCGACGGGCTGGAAGTGGTTCAGCGGCTGCGTAAGCGCGGGCAGACGCTGCCGGTGCTGCTGCTGACGGCCCGCAGCGCGGTGGCGGACAGGGTCAAAGGGTTGAACGTCGGGGCCGATGATTATCTGCCGAAGCCCTTTGAGCTTGAAGAGCTGGATGCGCGCCTGCGGGCGCTGCTGCGGCGCAGCGAGGGCCAGGTGCATGAAGTCCAGCAGCTCGGGGAGCTGGAGTATCGCGACGAGGGCTATTTTTTGCTGCGCGGGCAGATGCTGTCGTTGACGCCGCGCGAGCAGGCGCTGCTGACGGTGCTGATGTTTCGCCGCACGCGCCCCGTCTCGCGCCAGCAGCTGTTCGAACAGGTTTTCAGCCTGAATGATGAAGTCAGCCCGGAGAGCATCGAGCTCTATATTCACCGCCTACGTAAAAAGCTGCAGGACAGCAACGTGCGGATTACGACGCTGCGCGGGCTGGGCTATGTGCTGGAGTGCGGGCATGAAGTGGGGTAAGCCGCAGTCGCTGTTTGTCCAGCTGCTGCTGTTTCTCGGACTGCCGCTGGTGCTTCTGTGGGGGCTGTCGGCGTTTAACAGCTATGTCAGCGCACTCCAGGCGGCGACGCAGGCCTACGACCGGACGCTGCTCTCCTCCGCCCGCACCGTCGCGGAGCGCCTGGTGGTGCGCGAAGGTAAGCTCGAAGTCAACGTGCCCTGGGTGGTGCTGGACAGCTTCGAGCTCAACATGAACGATCGCCTGTATTACAAGGTTGTAGACCCTGAAGGGAGGGTTATTTCAGGCTTTGACGACCTGCCCGCCATGCCGCCTTCCACCACGCGCACTCAGCTCTACCCGGCGCTGGCATGGTTTTACCATACCGAATATCGTGGCCAGGCGATCCGCGTCGCGCGCCTGCTGCAGCCGGTCAACGAAGGCGGGATCCTCGGGATGGCGGAAATCTATATCGCTGAGACCCTGCAGTCGCGGCGCTGGCTTGCCGGGCAGCTACTGTTCTCATCCTGGGTGTCGCAGGGGCTATTGGTGCTGCTGACGCTGGTGCTGACCGGCTGGCTGCTGCGGCGCGTACTGCGACCGATGCGCCAGCTCTCGGCGCTGATGGTCCGACGGGAGCCCGGTCTGCTGACGCCGCTGCCGGAGCTGCTGCCGTGGTCGGAAACCCGGCTGCTGATTGTGGCATTTAACCGTTATATTGACCGCCTCAGAGTCATGATTTCGCGCCAGGAACGCTTCAGTGCCGATGCCGCTCATCAATTAAAGACCCCGCTGGCGGTACTAAAAACCCAGGCTTCCGTTGCTCTGGCCAGTGATGACCCGCAGCTGTGGCGCGAAAGCCTGCAGGCGATGCGCGGCACGCTGGATGGCACTATTCTGCTGACCGAGCGCCTGCTGCAGCTGGCGAGCGTGAAGCGAAAAGAGCAGGGGGAACGCGCATTTTTACCGCTCAACCTGCTGGAAATTGTGCAGCACAGCTGCTTTTCGCGGATCCCTCAGGCGCGAAGTAAAGAGATAGACCTGGGCTACGAAGGGGAGCAGTCGGCGGTGATGATTGAAGGCGATGGGGTGCTGCTCGGCGAGCTGTGCGCCAATCTGCTCGATAATGCCATTCGCTACACGCCGGTGCAGGGCACGGTTACCCTGAGCCTGCGGCGTGAGGGCGACGCGGTGGTGATGGAGGTTGAAGATAGCGGCCCGGGGATCGATGATGACCAGATCCCGCAGGCGCTGCTGCCGTTTCATCGCCTGGAAAATGTCGGCGATAACCCCGGCGCGGGGCTCGGACTGGCGTTGGTCAGCGACATTGCCCGGCTGCATCGCAGCCACCCGCAGCTGCTGCGAAGCACAGCCCTTGGCGGCCTGAAGGTCAGCCTGCGTTTTCTGGCCGCAGCGCCGGCGCGATCAGAGCAGACCCTTCAGGGTTAAGGTCTTACGCGTGGCGACATTCAGATCGTAACGCGGTAAATCCTCGGGGCTGACCCAGGCATACTCCTGAAACTCTTCGTTAATGGCGATCTCGCGATTGGCGCTGATGCAGTCGAAAATCAGGTAAATCATATAAATCTCTTCCTGGCGACCGTCGGCATAGGTTTTGACCCGAATATCGTCGCTGAAGGTCCAGGGCGTAATGCTCGTCAGCCGCAGGGCTTCACCCAGCTCTTCACGAATTTCACGCCTCAGGGCGTCCTCAATTCGCTCGCCTTGCTCGACGCCGCCGCCGGAAAGTGCCCACTGCCCGGGGAAAACGCCGCGATCGTCCGCCATTTTACACAGCAGATAGTGTCCTTCATTCTGAATCAGCGGACAGACAATGGTCCTTTGGCGCATGGTTTCTCCTTTGGATGAATGAACGGCTAGCAAAGCATCTGGCTGCCAGTTTGCGAGCCGCCTCGGTAAACCGCAAGCGAAAACGCGCGCCCGGCGTTGGCGGTGGTAGGGTGGGTTGAAATGACGGACAGGAGGTCAGCATGAGCCGGGCGACAGCGCACTTCCCGCATGATGCCGTGTTTAAGAGCCTGCTGTCGGACCGGGCGACGGCGGCGGATTTTTTACTGATTCACCTGCCGGAAAATTTACGCGAGCTGTGCGACCTGCAGACCCTGCATCTGGAATCCGGCAGCTTTATTGACGACGATTTACGGGCAAGCCACTCGGATATTCTCTATTCCGTGCAGACCCGGACTGGCGAAGGCTATATCTATCTGCTGATTGAGCATCAAAGCTCTGCGGAGCGGCATATGGCCTTTCGTTTAATGCGCTACGCCGTGGCGGCGATGCAGCGTCATCTTGATAAAGGCCTGCAGCAGCTGCCGCTGGTGATCCCGCTGCTTTTCTATCACGGTAAGGCGAGCCCCTGGCCGCACTCGATGCGCTGGCTGGACGGCTTTTCACAGCCAGAGATAGCCGAAAAGCGCTATAGCCAGCCTTTTCCGCTGGTGGATGTGACGACTATCCCGGACAGCGAGCTGCTGCAGCATCGACGCGTGGCCATACTGGAGCTGCTGCAAAAACACATTCGACAGCGGGATCTGATGGAGCTTCAGGCACAGGTGGTCAGCTTATTAGCGCTGGGATACACTAGCGAAAGACAGCTGCAGACGCTGTTGCACTATATACTCCAGGCGGGGAGTACCGCCGATCCCGTGGCATTTCTGCGTCAGCTGGCGCAAAGCGTGCCGCTACAGCCGCATAAGGAGGCGCTCATGAATATTGCTCAGTTTCTGGAAGACCGCGGTCGTCAGGAAGGGATGCAGCAGGGAAGGCAGCAAGGGCTTGAGGCAGGGCTGGAGGCAGGAATAGAAAAAGGCCGACAGGAAGGTGAACAAAAGGCCGCCGAGCGTATTGCGCTGGCGATGATCGACTGCGGACTTGAATTGCCTCTGGTCGCCGAGCTGACCGGCCTGTCCCTGCAGCGCCTGGCGCAGCTTAAGCACTAGCGCATAATGCTCACAACGCGGCGGCCGAATGGTTGCCGCTTTTTTTACGCCGCTATTTTTTGCCGCTGCCCGGCGCCGACGCCCGACGATGCGCCACGACGGCGCGCAGAACGCCTCTTTTTACCAGACATCTTGCCCTCGCCAGCGCTGATGGCGGCGCAGCGACCGGCCAAATCCTGCGTTCCGGTAGCAACTGCTTACAATCCCAACAATAAAGGTCGTTTTGTGCATTGATTCCTCAGCATTCGGCAGTACAATTCTGCGGTTTTTGGGACTTTTTTGATTCTTGTTTTCTGGATAGAGTAAAAATGAAAAAGAGCATGTTTTTAGGCCTGGCTGGCATGATGCTGGTCTCGACGGCGGCCAACGCTATTAGCGTCACCGGGCAGGCCGGTGAGCACTACACCAACCTTGGCGTGGGTTTTGGTACCGAATCAAGCGGACTGGCGGTAACCGGCAACTGGATGCACAGCGACAACGACGGCGACGCGGCAGGTTTAGGGCTGGGTTTAAACATTCCTCTGGGGCCATTCCTGGCAACGGTGGGTGGCAAAGGCGTATATACCAATCCGAAAAGCGGTGATGAAGGGTATGCGGCGGCGGTCGGCGGCGGCCTGCAGTGGAAAATTGGCGACAGCTTCCGCCTGTTCGGCGAATACTACTATTCTCCGGACTCCCTCTCCAGCGGTATCCAGAGCTATCAGGAAGCCAATGCCGGCGCGAGCTGGACGGTCATGCGCCCTCTGAGCATTGAGGCCGGCTATCGCTATCTGAACCTGGAAGGTAAAGACGGTAACAAAGATAATACCATTGCTGACGGCCCGTACGTCGGCGTCAGCGCCAGCTTCTGATCCCCAGGCGCGGTATTATGCCGCGCCGATTTCCTGTCTACCCAGCCAGCGCCTTTGCGTTATAGTATTTCCACTTATCAGGCTGGAGTTCACAATGTTAAACGTGGAAATGCTGTCCACCGGCGACGAAGTGCTGCATGGGCAAATCGTCGATACCAATGCCGCGTGGCTGGCGGATTTCTTTTTTAATCAGGGATTGCCTTTAACGCGTCGCAACACCGTCGGTGACGATCTTGATTCTCTGATCGCAATTTTACGCGAGCGCAGCGAGCATGCGGACGTACTGATTGTCAACGGCGGGCTAGGGCCGACCAGCGACGATCTCAGCGCGCTGGCTGCGGCAACCGCTAAAGGCGAATCGTTAATTCTGCACGCCGGATGGCTGGAGACGATGACGCGTTTCTTTGCCGAACGCGGACGGCCGATGGCGGAAAGCAACCGCAAGCAGGCGGAAATCCCCGCCAGCGCGGAGATGATCAACAACCCGGTGGGCACCGCCTGTGGTTTTGCCGTTCAGCTTAATCGCTGTCTGATGTTTTTTACCCCCGGCGTGCCGTCGGAATTTAAGGTGATGGTTGAGCAGGAGATTTTACCGCGCCTGCGCGAACGCTTCCCGCTGTCTGCGCCGCCGCTGTGCCTGCGCCTGACCACCTTTGGTCGTTCAGAAAGCGACCTGGCGCAAAGCCTAAATCCGCTGCCGCTGCCGCCTGGCGTGGTGATGGGCTACCGTTCTTCGATGCCAATTATTGAGCTTAAACTCACCGGTCCTGCTGAACAGCGCGAGGCGATGCTGGCGCTATGGCCAGAAGTGCAAAAAGTGGCCGGCGAGAACCTGATTTTTGAAGGTACCGAAGGGCTGCCTGCGCAGATTGCGCGCCGCCTGCAGGAGCGGCAGCTGAGCCTGACCCTCAGTGAGCAGTTTACCAGCGGCCTGCTGTCGCTCCAGCTCTCCCGCGCCAGTGCTCCGCTGCTGGCGAGCGAAGTGGTCCCCGCGCAGGAGGAGACGCTGGCACAGTCGGCCCGCTGGACGTCAGAGCGGCGGGTGAAGCATTTTGCCGGCCTGGCGCTGGCGGTCTGCGGCCAGGAAGCCGACTACCTGAACTTCGTGCTCTCCACCCCGGAAGGCACCCACGCGCTGCGGGTTAAGCTCAGCGTCACCCGCTACAGCCTGCAGGTCCGCCAGGAGGTTTGCGCGATGATGGCCCTGAATATGCTGCGCCGCTGGCTGAACGGCCAGCCGGTAGCCGGCGATCACGGCTGGATTAACGTTGTCGAAACGCTGTCGATCTAAGCCGCCAATCGCGCCGGGAACCCCTCCCGGTGCGTTTTCAGTCCAGCCCGCTGTACTTATTTTTAAATATTCTGTGCGCTATCCCTCATTTATACGCTGCGAAATGTCCACCCCGCTGGAATAACGCCGTGATTTGAGGCCGCTCACAATTTTCTCCCCTGACAATCGCAACACTGATTCCAGTATTCAGGATTGGAGTCCAGTATGTTGGAATCAAGCAAGGTCCCGGCGCTGACCCGCGCCATCGATATTCTCAATCTCATCGCCCGCATTGGCCCCTGCGGCGCGGCGACGATTATTGACGAACTCGGTATTCCGAAAAGCACCACCTATCTGCTGCTGGGAGAGCTGAGAAAGCAGCGTTTCCTCAGTATGGATAATCAGGATAACTACTGCCTGTGGACCAAGCTGGTGGAGCTGGCCGGGCACGCCGTAAGCAAAATGGATCTCCGCGAGCTGGCGCGGCCGAGGCTGACTCAGCTCATGGACGAATGCGGGCTGCTTTGCCATCTGGGGATCATCGATCAGGGTAACGCCTACTACATTCTGAAAGTCGAATCTTCGGCCACGATCAGCGTCCGCTCACACGAGGGGAAAAGCCTCTCGCTCTACCGCTCCGGCATTGGCAAATGCCTGCTGGCCTGGCAGCCCGCGCATATACAACGCGCCATCATCAGCGAACTGCGGTGGGAGCGCTCTACGCCGACCACCATCACCACCGCCCAGCGGCTTCACGAGGAACTGGAGCTTATTCGCGCCAGAGGCTGGAGCTTTGATAACGGCGAGGATTACCTCGACGTCCGCTGCGTCGCAGCGCCGGTCTTTAACGCCAATAACGATCTCACCGCCGCGATCTCGGTGGTGGGGACGCGTTTGCAAATCAATGAAGATAATCGTGATTACCTTGCCGGTAAGGCGATTGCCTGCGCCAAAGATATTTCCCGTTTGCTGGGGTGGAAGAGCCCCTTCGAGCGACGAGCTTCATAACAAGGAGAACATCATGACCCTACCGAAAATTAAACACATCCGCGCGTGGTTTATCGGCGGCGCGACCGCGGAAAAGGGCGCCGGCGGCGGCGACTACCACGATCAGGGCGCAAACCACTGGATTGACGATCATATCGCGACCCCGATGAGCAAATATGCCGAGTATGAACAGTCCCGCCAGTCGTTCGGCATTAACGTGCTGGGCACGCTGATTGTTGAAGTGGAGGCCGATAGCGGCCAGACCGGCTTCGCGGTAACCACGGCGGGAGAGATGGGCTGCTTTATTGTCGAAAAGCACCTCAGCCGCTTCGTTGAAGGAAAATGCGTCAGCGATATTAAGCTGATCCACGATCGGATGCTCAATGCCACCCTGTTCTACTCTGGATCCGGCGGTCTGGTGCTGAATACGATTTCCTGTATCGACCTGGCGCTGTGGGATCTGTTCGGCAAAGTGGTTGGCCTGCCGGTTTACAAGCTGCTGGGCGGTGCGGTTCGCGATGAGATTCAGTTCTATGCCACCGGTGCGCGGCCGGATCTTGCGCAGGAAATGGGTTTTATCGGCGGCAAAATGCCGACGCACTGGGGGCCGCACGACGGCGACGCCGGGATCCGCAAAGACGCCGCCATGGTTGCGGAATATCGCGAGAAATGCGGCGCGGATTTCTGGCTGATGCTTGATTGCTGGATGAGCCAGGATGTGAATTACGCCATTAAGCTGGCTCACGCCTGCGCGCCATATAACCTCAAGTGGATTGAAGAGTGCTTACCGCCGCAGCAGTACGAAGGCTATCGCGAACTCAAACGCAGTGCCCCTGCCGGGATGATGATCACCAGCGGCGAGCACCACGGCACGCTGCAGTCCTTCCGTACGCTGTCGGAAACCGGCATCGATATTATGCAACCCGACGTCGGCTGGTGCGGCGGATTAACCACCCTGGTAGAGATCGCGGCGATCGCCAAGGCGCGCGGTCAGCTGGTGGTGCCGCACGGCTCGTCGGTCTATTCGCACCATGCGGTGATTACCTTCACCAACACCCCGTTTAGCGAGTTCCTGATGACCAGCCCGGACTGCGCCACGCTGCGCCCTCAGTTTGACCCGATCCTACTGGGCGAGCCGGTGCCGCAGAACGGAAGGATCCATAAATCCGTGCTGGATAAACCGGGCTTTGGCGTCGAATTGAATCGCGACTGTCATCTCAAACGCCCCTATAGCCACTGATCTCGTCGTGCTGCGCGGCGTTGCCGTGCGGCCAATTCCTGAGGATATTGCGATGAGTAATACTTTGCTGGAGAGCGTGGTGAAGAAAAACCGCGCCCGTTTGATCCCCTTTATGCTGGCGCTGTACGTGCTGGCGTTTCTTGACCGTTCGAATATTGGTTTTGCCAAAGAGACCTACCAGCTGGATACCGGGTTGAGCAATGAGGCCTACGCCCTTGGCGCCGGAATATTTTTTGTGGTGTATGCCTTCCTCGGGGTGCCCGCGAATCTGCTGATGCGTAAATTTGGTGCGAGAAAATGGATTGGCTGCACCACTTTACTATGGGGCGTGCTCTCTGCGGCAATGGCATGGGCGGATAGCGAAACAAAATTCCTGCTGGTACGGACGTTGCTCGGTGCCGCCGAAGCGGGCTTTTTCCCGGGAATGATCTACCTGACTTCCCAATGGTTCCCCCAACAGAACCGCGCCAGCATTATGGGGCTGTTCTATATGGGCGCGCCGCTGGCGCTCACGCTCGGCTCGCCGCTATCCGGCGCGCTGCTGGAAATGCACGGCTTTATGGGGCATCCCGGCTGGTTCTGGATGTTTGTGATTGAGGGGCTGTTGGCCGTCTGCGCGGGATTTTTCACCTTCTTCTGGCTCGACGATACGCCGCAAAATGCGCGTTTTCTGACCGCCGCCGAAAAGCAGGTGCTGCTTAGGCAGCTGGCCAGCGAAGAGGAGAAAAAGGTGACTTCGCGGCTCTCCGATGCGCTGCGCAACGGGCGCGTCTGGCAGCTGGCGATTATCTATTTGACGATTCAGGTTGCGGTTTATGGCCTGATCTTCTTCCTGCCGACCCAGGTTGCCGCGCTGCTGGGCACCAAAGTGGGGTTTGTGGCCTCGGTGGTGACGGCGATCCCGTGGATTGCGGCTCTGCTGGGGACCTGGCTTATTCCGCGCTACTCCGATCGGACCGGCGAACGGCGCAATATTGCGGCTCTGACCTTACTGGCGGCGGCGATTGGTATCGGCGTCTCCGGGCTGGTTCCACCGGTGCTGGCGATACTGGCGCTGTGCGTCGCGGCGGTCGGTGTGATCGCCGTGCAGCCGGTATTCTGGACGATGCCGACGCAGCTATTGTCCGGTACCGCGCTGGCCGCGGGCATCGGCTTCGTCAACCTGTTCGGCGCAATCGGCGGTTTTCTGGCGCCGATCGTGCGCGTTCAGGCGGAGACGATTTTCGCCAGTGATTCCGCCGGCCTGCTGACGCTCTCCTGCGTGGCGATAGTGGGCGTCGTTATTATCTTTTCATTGCGCGTCACACGCATGGTGCCGCAGTCCGGCAGCGTACCGCATTAATATAAGGAAGACCTATGAACGCTATTTTATCGAACCCGTTTAAAGCGGGATTATCCAGGGGAGAAACGCAAATTGGCCTGTGGCTGAGTTCAACCTCTTCCTACGTGGCCGAGATAGCCGCTACGGCAGGCTACGACTGGCTGCTGATTGACGGCGAACATGCGCCAAATACCATTCAGGATCTTTACCATCAGCTGCAGGCCATTGCCCCCTATGCCAGCCAGCCGGTGATACGCCCGGTCGAGGGGAGCCGCAGCTTGATTAAGCAGGTGCTGGATATTGGCGCCCGGACGTTACTTATCCCAATGGTCGATACGGCCGAGCAGGCGCGGGATATCGTCGCGGCAACCCGCTATCCGCCGGTCGGCACGCGCGGGGTAGGCGCCGGCGTGGCGCGCGCGGCGCGCTGGGGAAGAGTAGGGAACTATATGGCTCAGGCGAATGATGAACTCTGTCTGCTCATTCAGGTCGAGAGCAAAACGGCGCTCGACAATCTGGATGAGATCCTCGAAGTGGAAGGCATTGACGGCGTATTTATTGGCCCTGCCGATTTGTCTGCCTCCCTCGGCTATCCGGATAACGCCGCTCATCCTGACGTGCAGCGGATTATTGAGCAGAGCATTCGCCGCATTCGCGCGGCGGGCAAAGCGGCCGGCTTCCTTGCCGTCGATCCGAAAATGGCGCAAAAAAGCCTTGAGTGGGGCGCCAGTTTTGTCGCCGTTGGCGTAGATACTCAGCTCTATACCGACGCGTTGGATAGCCGGCTGGCGATGTTCAGGCCCGGCGCACGGCGGGAGGAAGAAAAGGGGAGCTACTGACTCCCGCAATCATCGCGCAGAGGTTCAGGCCAGCGCCTGCGCCAGCAGGGTGATGGGATGTTCGCAGCGCTTGCTGGTGGACATCTCAATCTGCCATTTGCAGGTTTCACAATCGGTCACCACCCTATCGGCGCCGCTCTCCTCAATCTGGCGGAAGAGCGGCGCGCCGATGGCCTGGGAAGACGCGTAGTTCTCCGACTTAAACCCGTAGGTGCCGGCGATGCCGCAGCATTGCGAATCCAAAACCTCCAGCTGCAGGCCGGGGATTTGCCGCAGCAGTTCGAGGGTATAGAGCGACCAGCCCATCTTTTCCATATGACAGGGAGTGTGGTAGACCACCTTCAGCGGCAGCGGTTTTAGCGGCAGGGTTCGCCCGCCGTCAAGCTGGCGCCAGATCCAGCGGGTCGCCAGCTCAACCCTGTCGCGCACGTCGCTATTGTCAACATCCAGCACGTGCGGGTACTCATCGCGCAGGGTAAAGGTGCAGGTGGAGGAGGTGGCGATGGTCGGCAGTGCGCTTTCGCGCATGGCGGCGACGTTACTCAGCGCCTGCCTGCGGGCTTTGGCAAAAAAGCCGTTGGCAATCAGCGGCACGCCGCAGCATTTTTCTTTGGACAGCAGCTGTACCCCGGTGCCCATGGCGTTCAGCACGCGGATAAGATCCTTACCCAGCTGGGGATGGTTGTAGTTGACGTAGCAGCCGTGAAAGAAGGCGACCTGGTCGCTAAACTGCGCCTGCTGGGCGGCGAGCTGGCGGTATGCCCGGCGGAAAGTGCCGAAACCGTATTTTGGCAGCGTTCGGCGGTGATCTATCCTGAGTGCCGTATCGAGCAGCCGACGCACCGGCTGCAGTCCCGTGACGGCGTTGACCAGCGGCGCAAACGGCGTAGAAAGGGTGCCCATCAGATCCGTATGGCTCAGTACCGCATCGCGTAGGGTGGGCTTCTGCTGGCCGTACTGCGCCCGCGCCCGCTGGATAATATCGCCGATTTTCACGTCAGAAGGGCAGGCGACCTCGCAGCGCTTGCAGTTAATGCAGTACTTCAGCGCTTCATCATACAGCGCGCCGTCTTTTAGCCGCAGCCGCTCGCCGTCGGGTCCCGCCTGTTTAGGGCCGGGATAGCGCGGATTAACCCGGCTGACCGGGCAGGCGGTGGTGCAAACCGTGCATTTGATGCAGCTCTCAAAGCGGGTATCGTTCATCGTTCGCCTCCGGCAAGGTCGTTGATCTGTTTGGCGACGTGCAGCGCGGTGATCGCGCAAACGCCGCCGCCGCATCCTAGCTGAATGGCGTCGAAGCCGCCGAGCAGAGAACCGGCGGCAAACAGGTTGTTGAGCGGCCGCCCCTGCAGCAGCGGACGCAGCATCGCATCCGTTTTAAGGCCGAAGCGCTGCCAGGGCTGAGAGGCGAAGAAATCCCGCTGATACCAGTTCTCGCGCGGCATGCTCTGCTGTAGGTCAAGGCCCAGAATCGGCTCGCGCACGCCATCGCGCCCGGCGATCAGGCCGTTGCTGAAGAAGCTGCCGCTGGCCAGGACGGTAAAGCGCGGCCGCAGCGGGATATCGCCGTGGTTACGCGTCCATACTCTGCTGACCGTTCCATCCTGATGGCTGATGTTGGTCACCTCATCTCCGGCCAGCCAGGTGCCTCCGCCGCGAATAAAGTGGCGCTGGAGCTGGCTATGCAGGCGCATTCCTGGTACGGAAGCGGGCAGAGTTGGCAGCAGGCGCAGCGGGCAGGGCAGGCGCTCCTGTAGCCACAGATAGAGCCGGTTATCGCTAAGGCCAAAGCAGGCGGGCAGGATCAGCAAGTCGTGTTCCTGCGCCAGCGGAAGCAGTGCGGCCAGCAGCGCCGGCCAGTGGCGCTCGTCATCCAGCACTCTGGCAATATTGGCGGCGCGAAATTCGCTTGGGCTCTCGCGCAGGACGTCCAGCAGCGGTAAATCGATTTCCGCCGCGCTGGCGTTCATTCCGTGCTGATTAAGCGACGCGGCGGCCAGGTGCGGCTGGAAGTCGGCAAAGCCGCCGATCCCGACCATGCAGGGGGATTGGGCGGTTAACGGGTAAACGGGAACCTCCTGCGGGGAGAGCCACGCGGCGCGCAGGGTGCCGAGGGGCGTAATGCGCAGATGCGGCCGGGCGGCATCGCCCTGCATCACAATGCCGCTGGCTGCCAGCAGCGCCTGGGTTTGCGCCGCGTAGCCCATGACGCGTTCGACGCCTATTCTCGCGTAGGGATGCTCCGGAGTCTGCTCTGCCAGCCGGGCGAGACCCTGGGCAACCTCGGTCACCTTTTCGCCGCTGGGCAGCTCAGAGAGCAGGTCCAGCGAGGCGGAGGAGAAATGCAGCGCGCTTTGGCCGCGGCTGACGATCGCGCTGCGTAAGCCATTCTGATTCAGGCTCAGCCCGCAAAGTAGCCCGGCGAGCCCGCCGCCGATAATCGCGCAATCAAATTTCATCCTGCTGCTCCTTTTGCAAACCGCACAGCCCGAGATAGACCCAGCGGGTGAATTCACTTTCGCGCAGCGCATCGCCCCAGGCGACGGGCTGTACGCCTTTCCAGCGCTCGTTTAAAAACTCAGAAAGTTGGGTCAGCGATTGGGCCGGCGTGGCGACATTGAAGCGCTGCAGTAGCCCGGCGGCGCGGCAGGCGCACAGCTCGCCCTGGCAGGTTCCCATCCCGATTCGGGTACGGCGGCGTAAATCGAGCAGGTTGTTGACCGCTAAATTTTCTACCGCGTACTGCACTTCCCCCGCGGTTACCGCTTCGCACTCGCAGACCAGGCTGCGATGCTGGCGGCTATCGCCAAGCCACGCGGGCGTGCGATCGCCGTGGCGGTACACCGCCGATCCCCGCAGCGGCGCGGGCAGAGAGATGATTTTTTGCAGCGTGGCTTCGACCGGCTCGCGGGATCCCGGTAAAGGGGTTTCGGCGGTGGTGCAGGGGACAGTGTTGCCAAGCTTGCGGCAAACGGCGTCCGTCGCCCATTCCGCCATCAGGCGGTAGGTCATCAGCTTGCCGCCGGTTATGGTAATAAACCCGGCCATCCCGTCGCGTTCGGCATGATCCAGCAGCACAATGCCGCGGCTGACGCTACGACCGCTGGGGTCGTTATCGCTGGCGACCAGCGGGCGTACGCCGGAGTAGGCGCGCAGCACCCGGGTGCGGGCCATGACGGGTGTCAGCTTCTCGCCTTCGCGCAGCAGGGTATCGACTTCCGCAGCGGTGACCCGGTTATCGTCAATTTCATCGTAGGGTATATGCACCGAGGTGGTGCCAATCAAGGAGATGGTATCCCCGGGAACCAGAATATCCGCATCGGCAGGCTTGCGGCAGCGGTTGATAACGTGGCGATTAATGCGATGGTCGAGGATCAGCAGCGATCCTTTAGCCGGAAACATCGCAATGCGCAGATCGGCATATTCCGCAATCCTCTGACCCCAGATCCCGGCGGCATTGACCACTACGCTGGCGCGCAGCGTGCGGTTTTCACGGCGCTTATGGTCATAGCACTGCACGCCGTTGACCCGATCGCCGCTGCGCAGCAGGCCGGTGATTTCACAGCCGGTAAGGATGGTGGCGCCGTGTTCGCGGGCGTCAAGCATATTGGCCGCGCTCAGGCGAAACGGATCGACGGTGCCGTCGGGTACCTGAACGGCGCCGAGCAGCGCGGGATTGACGGTGGGCTCAAGGCGCAGCGCCTCGGCGGGCGAGAGCTGGCAGGTCTCAATTCCGGCCTGCCGGCAGGCGTGAATAAAGGTCTGTTGCCAGGCGAGGTCGTCTTCGGGGAGGGTAATAAACAGCCCGTTAGTGGGTTCCACACAGTGGCGGGCGATGCGGCGCAGGATGCGGTTTTCGCTGATGCATTCACGCGCCGATTCGCCGTCGGTCACCGCGTAGCGGGCGCCGCTGTGCAGCAGCCCGTGATTGCGTCCGGTCGCCCCGGTGGCGATATCGTGGCGTTCTACCAGGGTTACGCGCAGCCCGCGGAGCGCGCAGTCACGGGCGATCCCTGCTCCGGTTGCGCCGCCGCCAATGACAATGACATCACACTCATCGGTCTCGGCCATCTCTCTATCCCTCTACTTTCGTTTTACGCCATTTAGCCACACTAATAGTGCGTATTGTTTGATTTCGAGCATATTCGCGCGTTTATCGAGCGTGGAATGTGATTTCATGCTCACAATGGAATGCTTTGTCATATTTTTGTAACAAAGCGTGCGATGTTTCACAGTATCGTCTGCGAGGTTTCCCTACCATCGCGACATATCAGAAGTGGGTGATTAAATTAGGTTTTTTTTACCTGTACCCATAAAAGCAAATGGCAACGGAGGCTGCTATGTTAAGTATTTTTAAACCCGCGGCGCACACAGCGCGTCTACCCGAGGCGGAAATTGACCCGCACTATCGTCGACTACGCTGGCAGATTTTTATCGGTATTTTCTTTGGCTATGCCGCCTACTATCTGGTGCGCAAGAACTTTGCGTTAGCCATGCCATACCTGGTGGAGCAGGGATTCTCTCGCGGCGATCTCGGCTTTGCGCTGTCCGGGATTTCCATCGCCTATGGCTTTTCAAAATTCATTATGGGCTCGGTATCCGATCGCTCGAATCCGCGCATTTTTCTGCCGGCGGGGCTGATCCTGGCGGCACTGGTCATGCTGGTGATGGGCTTTGTGCCCTGGGCGACCTCCAGCATCATGGTTATGTTTGTGCTGCTGTTCCTCTGCGGCTGGTTCCAGGGGATGGGCTGGCCGCCTTGCGGACGTACGATGGTGCACTGGTGGTCGCAGAAGGAGCGTGGGGGCATCGTTTCGGTATGGAACTGCGCGCACAACGTTGGCGGCGGGATCCCGCCGCTGCTGTTCCTGCTCGGGATGGCCTGGTTCAACGACTGGCACGCGGCGCTGTATATGCCGGCGTTTGGCGCGATCCTGCTGGCGGTATTTGCCTTTGCCATGATGCGCGATACCCCGCAGTCCTGCGGCCTGCCGCCGATTGAAGAGTATAAGAACGACTATCCGGATGATTACAGCGAGCAGCACGAGCAGGAGCTCACCGCCCGGCAGATCTTTAAGCAGTATATTCTGCCAAACCGGCTGCTGTGGTATATCGCCATCGCCAACGTCTTTGTCTACCTGCTGCGCTACGGCATTCTCGACTGGTCGCCAACCTACCTGAAAGAGGTGAAGCACTTTGCGCTGGATAAATCCTCCTGGGCCTACTTCCTCTATGAGTATGCGGGGATCCCCGGGACGCTGATTTGCGGCTGGATGTCGGA
Source organism: Klebsiella sp. 18074 (assembly GCF_902705905.1). Classification (NCBI taxonomy): domain Bacteria; kingdom Pseudomonadati; phylum Pseudomonadota; class Gammaproteobacteria; order Enterobacterales; family Enterobacteriaceae; genus Klebsiella; species Klebsiella sp. 18074. The sequence continues at coordinate 104,636 of NZ_CACSIS010000010.1, forward strand.
TAAAGTGTTCAGAGGCAACCGTGGGGCGACCGGGGTCTTCTTTATGACGCTGGTGACCATCGCCACCGTCGTTTACTGGCTTAACCCGCCGGGTAATCCAGGCGTTGATATGGCCTGCATGATCGTTATCGGCTTCCTGATTTACGGTCCGGTGATGCTGATTGGCCTGCATGCTCTCGAGCTGGCGCCGAAAAAGGCCGCCGGTACCGCGGCGGGCTTTACCGGACTGTTTGGTTATCTGGGAGGCTCCGTTGCCGCCAGCGCAATCGTCGGCTACACCGTCGACTTCTTCGGCTGGGACGGCGGATTTATGGTCATGATCGGCGGTAGCGTCCTGGCGGTGCTGCTGCTGATTGTGGTGATGGTGGGCGAAAAGCGTCATTACCAGCAGCTGAAACAGTCCTGAGGAATAAGCATGAAAACGGCAATAACGACCTTGATGATCGGGATGCTGCTGGCAGGCTCCACGCTGAGTTTTTCCGCTCAGGCGGGGGATAAGATAGTCATTGCCCACCGCGGCGCCAGCGGCTATCTGCCGGAGCATACGCTGCCGGCGAAAGCGATGGCCTATGCCCAGGGAGCCGATTATCTCGAGCAGGACCTGGTGATGACCAAAGACGATCGGCTGGTGGTGCTGCATGACCACTATCTCGATCGGGTCACCGACGTGGCGGAGAAGTTCCCGCAGCGCGCGCGTCAGGATGGCCGCTTTTACGCGATCGATTTCACTCTGGCGGAGATAAAAACGCTGAAGTTCAGCGAGGGGTTTGAACCCAAAAACGGTAAGAACGTCCAGACCTTCCCGGGGCGCTTCCCGATGGGAAAAGCGGATTTTCGCATTCATACCTTTGAAGAAGAGATTGAGTTCGTTCAGGGGCTGAACCACTCAACCGGGAAAAATATCGGTATCTACCCGGAAATTAAAGCGCCGTGGTTCCACCATCAGGAAGGCAAGGATATCGCCACCAGCGTCCTGCAGGTGCTGAAGAAGTATGGCTACACCAGCAAGCAGGATAAGGTGTATCTGCAGTGTTTTGATGCCAACGAGCTCAAGCGCATCAAGAATGAGCTGGAGCCGAAGATGGGGATGAACCTGAATCTGGTGCAGCTGATCGCCTACAGTGACTGGAATGAAACCCAGCAGCGCCAGGCGGATGGCAAATGGGTTAACTACAGCTATGACTGGATGTTTAAGCCCGGCGCGATGGGGCAGATTGCCCAATACGCCGACGGCATTGGCCCGGACTACCACATGCTGGTGGCGGCGAACGCCGGAGCGGGCCAGGTGGCGCTGACCGATATGGTGAAAGAGGCGCATCGCCAGCATCTGGTGGTCCACCCCTATACCGTCCGCGCTGACCAGCTGCCGGATTACGTCACCGACGTGAACCAGCTGTTCGACCTGCTGTATAACAAGGCCGGCGTCGATGGATTGTTCAGCGACTTCCCGGATAAGGCGGTGCAGTTTCTGCAGCAGGAGGGGGAACGCCGCTAACCTGCGGCGTGAATGGCAGACCTGTCCGCGCCGGCCGGCGCGGATGGGATGTTGCCAGGCCGCTACATCTCGATTTCGATATCGCTTTTTGCCCGGCAGCAGCAGGGCAAAATCTCTCCCGGCTGAATAAACGCCAGCGGCTCGGTCAGCCAGTCAACCTGGCCGGACACCAGCCGCGTGCGGCAGGAGCCACAATAACCTTCGCGGCACTGATACTCCACGTCGATATTATGCGATTCCAGGGCATCAAGCAGGCAGCGATGTTCATCCTGACACTCGAGATGAGTGTCAGAAATTTTCAAAAAAATGCGTTTCATCAGAGCTGGAAGTTGCTCAGGTCGTCGGCGTCGACTTCAGCATCGATCTGCCCCACCAGGTAGGAGCTGACTTCCACTTCCTGCGGCGCAACCTGCACGTTATCGGATACCAGCCAGGTATTGATCCACGGGATGGGGTTGGAGCGGGTCTGGAACGGCAGTTCGAGACCGACTGCCTGCATGCGGATATTGGTGATGTATTCGACGTACTGGCAGAGAATGTCGCGGTTCAGGCCAATCATTGAACCATCGCGGAACAGATAATCTGCCCACTCTTTCTCCTGCTGAGCCGCCAGCACGAACAGGTCATAGCACTGCTGCTTGCACTCTTCGGCAATTTCGGCCATTTCCGGATCGTCGACGCCGGAACGCAGCAGGTTCAGCATATGCTGGGTGCCGGTGAGGTGCAGCGCTTCGTCGCGAGCGATCAGGCGGATGATTTTAGCGTTACCTTCCATCAGCTTACGCTCGGCGAAGGCGAAGGAGCAGGCGAAGCTGACGTAGAAGCGAATCGCCTCCAGCGCATTCACGCTCATCAGGCACAGGTACAGTTTCTTTTTCAGCTCGCGCAGGTTCACGGTGACGGTTTTACCGTTAACGCTATGGGAGCCTTCACCCAGCAGATGCCAGTAGCTGGTCAGCTCAATGAGCTCATCGTAGTAGCTGGAGATGCCTTCCGCACGCTTCTGAATCTGCTCGTTGGTGACAATATCATCGAAGACCATCGCCGGATCGTTGACGATGTTGCGGATGATATGGGTGTAGGAGCGCGAGTGAATGGTTTCAGAAAACGCCCAGGTCTCTACCCAGGTTTCCAGCTCAGGAATCGAAATCAGCGGCAGCAGCGCGACGTTCGGGCTGCGGCCCTGGATGGAATCCAGCAGGGTCTGGTACTTCAGGTTGCTGATGAATATATGCTTTTCGTGATCCGGTAGCGCCTGATAATCGATACGATCGCGGGAAACGTCAACTTCCTCCGGGCGCCAGAAGAAGGAGAGCTGCTTTTCGATGAGCTTTTCGAAGATGTCATATTTTTGCTGATCGTAACGGGCAACGTTAACCGGCTGGCCAAAAAACATCGGCTCAAGTAGCTGATTGTTTTTGGTCTGAGAAAAGGTGGTATATGCCATTAAATGTGCGTCCTGTGATGTTATTGCCCCTCGCTCCGGCCCTACAGACGGGGCCGGGCTTTGATGTTCCCTCGCCCTGGGGCGAGGGGGGCGTTATCAGATCTTACAAGCGCCGCTTTCGCAGCCGTCGTCCTGGATGGATGGCGCCAAATCGTCCTGCGCATCTTCCGCGCCATCACGGGTGTTGTGATAGTACAGAGTTTTTACGCCAAATTTATAGGCGTTGAGCAGGTCTTTGAGCAGCTGCTGCATCGGCACTTTTCCGGACGGGAAGCGCGTCGGGTCGTAGTTGGTGTTGGCCGAAATCGACTGATCGATAAACTTCTGCATAATGCCGACCAGCTGCAGGTAGCCATCGTTGCTCGGCATTTCCCACAGCAGCTCGTAGCTGTTCTGCAGCTTTTCGTAATCCGGAACCACCTGGCGCAGAATGCCGTCTTTCGAAGCTTTGATGCTCACATGGCCGCGCGGTGGTTCAATACCGTTGGTGGCGTTAGAGATCTGCGAAGAGGTCTCTGAAGGCATCAGCGCGGAGAGGGTCGAGTTACGCAGGCCGTGGGTTTTGATCGACTCGCGCAGCTGCTCCCAGTCGTAGTGCAGCGACTCGCCGACGATAGCGTCGAGATCCTTTTTATAGGTATCGATCGGCAGAACGCCCTGAGCATAGGTGGTTTCGTTGAACCACGGGCAGGCGCCCTGTTCGATAGCCAGCTCGTTGGAGGCTTTCAGCAGGTAGTACTGAATAGCTTCAAAGGTTTTGTGCGTCAGGTTGTTGGCGCTGCCGTCGGAGTAGCGTTTGCCGTGTTTTGCCAGATAGTAGGCAAAGTTAATCACGCCGATACCCAGCGTACGACGGCCCATCGCGCCGCGTTTCGCCGCCAGAATCGGGTAGTCCTGGTAGTCGAGCAGCGCATCCAGCGCGCGAACCGCCAGCACCGCCAGACCTTCCAGCTCGTCCAGGCTTTCAATCACGCCGAGGTTGAACGCTGACAGAGTGCACAGGGCGATTTCGCCGTTTTCATCGTTGACGTCGTTCAGCGGCTTGGTCGGCAGAGCGATTTCCAGGCACAGGTTCGACTGGCGAACCGGCGCGACAACCGGGTCGAACGGGCTGTGGGTGTTGCAGTGGTCAACGTTCTGGATGTAGATACGGCCGGTTGAGGCGCGCTCCTGCATCATCAGAGAGAACAGCTCAACCGCTTTGATCCGCTGCTTGCGGATGCTGTCGTCTTTTTCGTATTGGGTATACAGACGCTCAAATTCGTCCTGGTCGGCGAAGAAGGCGTCATACAGGCCCGGGACGTCGGACGGGCTGAACAGGGTGATATCTTCACCTTTCAGCAGGCGGGTGTACATCAGCTTGTTGATCTGTACGCCGTAGTCCATATGACGAACGCGGTTCGCCTCGGTGCCGCGGTTGTTTTTCAGCACCAGCAGGGTTTCAACTTCCAGGTGCCACATCGGATAGAAAAGGGTGGCCGCACCGCCGCGCACGCCGCCCTGTGAACAGGACTTCACCGCGGTCTGGAAGTGCTTATAGAACGGGATACAGCCGGTGTGGAAGGCTTCACCGCCGCGAATCGGGCTACCCAGCGCGCGGATGCGGCCGGCGTTAATGCCGATACCGGCGCGCTGGGAAACGTATTTCACAATCGCGCTGGAGGTGGCGTTGATGGAGTCGAGGCTGTCGCCGCACTCGATCAGCACGCAGGAGCTGAACTGGCGGGTCGGCGTACGCACCCCGGACATGATCGGCGTCGGCAGCGAAATCTTGAAGGTGGATACCGCGTCATAGAAGCGCTTGACGTAGTCCAGACGGGTCTCGCGCGGGTAGTTCGAGAACAGGCACGCGGCGACCAGAATGTAGAGGAACTGGGCGCTTTCATAAATTTCGCCGGTCACGCGGTTCTGCACCAGATACTTACCTTCCAGCTGCTTAACTGCCGCATAGGAGAAGCTCATATCGCGATCGTGCACGATGAACGAGTCCATCTGCTTGAACTCTTCTTCCGTGTAGTCTTCCAGCAGATGAGTATCGTATTTACCCTTGTTGACCATCTTCGTGACGTGATCGAACAGCGCCGGCGGCTCGAACTGGCCGTAGGCCTTTTTACGCAGATGGAAAATCGCCAGACGCGCGGCGAGATACTGGTAATCCGGAGCATCGCGGGAGATAAGATCCGCCGCGGCCTTGATGATAGTTTCGTGAATATCGGCAGTTTTGATGCCGTCGTAGAACTGAATGTGGGAACGCAATTCTACCTGAGAAATCGAAACGTTATTCAGTCCTTCTGCCGCCCAATCCAGTACGCGATGGATTTTGTCGAGATTAATACGCTCGGTTGTACCGTCGCGCTTTGTCACCAGCAGACTCTGATTCATGTGGATTATACCTGTCCGTGAAAGAAAATATCCCCCGCTTATCCACAGAGGGTCGTTGTGACTAACTCTGTGGATAAATACTATATGTAGGGGGTTGTCGATAAAAAGAACGCTATATGGTGAGTATTCTAGTAAGGATTCTTTTGAGTACAAGAGTTGATTTTGACGTTAAATTGAGGTTGCACAAGCGTAATAATAGCCGGGCCCACGTCGCATAAGGCCTGGCGAAGATGTCAATAAACTCAAAAATAAAAATGAAAATTTGATCGAGTGCTGATTTCTTCGGCGCCAGGAAAAATTACGCGGCTTGATGCCGCGCAATCATCATATGAAAAACTGCTGACGTTATGCGTTTTTCGCCGTTGTATGCAACATGTAGTTAACATCAACGCCCGGCGCCAGCTTGAAGGTGTTGGTTAGCGGATTGAAATGCAGGCCGGTAATATGCTGCTCTTTCAGATTTGTCTGATCTACCCAGCCGATCAGCTCGGACGGCTTGATAAACTTCTTCGCGTCATGGGTCCCCTTGGGCACCATCTTCAGCACGTATTCGGCGCCGACTACCGCCATCAGCCACGCTTTGCCGTTGCGGTTGATGGTCGAGAAGAAGACCTGGCCTCCGGGCTTAACCAGCCGCGCGCAGGCGTGGACGACGGACTGCGGGTCGGGAACGTGCTCCAGCATCTCCATACAGGTCACCACGTCGTACTGCTGCGCATGCTTCAACGCGTGCTCTTCGACGGTCTCCTGGACATACTCAACCTGAACGCCGCTTTCCAGCGCGTGCAGCTTCGCCACCTGCAGCGGTTCAAAGCCCATATCCAGCCCGGTCACCGTTGCGCCTTCCCGCGCCATGCTCTCCGCAAGAATGCCGCCGCCGCAGCCGACGTCGAGCACTTTTTTGCCGAACAGGCCGCCGGAGCGCTGCGCAATATAGCCCAGCCGCAGCGGGTTGATGCGATGCAGTGGTTTGAACTCGCCCTCTAAATCCCACCAGCGCGAGGCGACGGCTTCAAATTTAGCGATTTCATTATGATCAACGTTGTGGGCCACCGACGGTTTTTCGGCATTCATGGGCGCTTTTACTCCTTTTCAGTTCAGACCTGCGAGTATATCAGCAGACCGCCATGAATAAACCGTCTATACCCGTCGCCTTTCGCACTGCCTCTTCGTTGGCCGCACGCACTCACCCGAATCACTCACTACGGTGAGCTCATCGGGACTCCTGCGCTTGCCGCCTTGATGCGGTACGAAATTCATTGGGTATGCCCGTCGCCTTTCGCACTGCCTCTTCGTTGGCCGCACGCACTCACCCGAATCACTCACTACGGTGAGCTCATCGGGACTCCTGCGTTTGCCTCCTTGATGTAGTGCGAAATTCATTGGGTATAGGTTTACCGGTATCACCGCGGCTGTGTTATAATTTGCGACCTTTGAATCCGGGATACAGTAGAGGGATAGCGGTTAGATGAGCGACCTTGCGAGAGAAATTACACCGGTCAACATTGAGGAAGAGCTGAAGAGCTCGTATCTGGATTATGCGATGTCGGTCATTGTTGGCCGTGCGCTGCCGGATGTCCGAGATGGACTGAAACCGGTACACCGTCGCGTACTTTACGCCATGAACGTATTGGGCAATGACTGGAACAAAGCCTATAAAAAATCCGCCCGTGTCGTTGGTGACGTAATCGGTAAATATCACCCTCACGGTGATACCGCCGTTTATGACACCATTGTACGTATGGCGCAGCCATTCTCCTTGCGTTATATGCTGGTCGATGGCCAGGGTAACTTCGGTTCTGTCGATGGCGACTCCGCCGCAGCGATGCGTTATACGGAAATCCGTATGTCGAAAATCGCCCACGAGCTGATGGCCGACCTCGAAAAAGAGACGGTTGATTTTGTTGATAACTATGACGGCACGGAGCGCATCCCTGACGTCATGCCAACAAAAATCCCCAACCTGCTGGTAAACGGTTCGTCCGGTATTGCCGTCGGGATGGCGACCAACATTCCGCCGCACAACCTGACGGAAGTGATTAACGGCTGCCTGGCCTATATCGACGATGAGGACATCTCCGTCGAAGGCCTGATGGAACACATTCCAGGCCCAGACTTCCCGACCGCCGCCATTATCAATGGCCGTCGCGGCATCGAGGAAGCCTACCGTACCGGCCGTGGTAAAATTTATATTCGCGCCCGCGCTGAGGTAGAAACCGACGCGAAAACCGGCCGTGAAACCATCATCGTGCATGAAATTCCGTATCAGGTGAACAAGGCTCGCCTGATCGAGAAAATGGCCGAGCTGGTGAAAGAGAAGCGTCTGGAAGGCATCAGCGCGCTGCGCGATGAGTCTGACAAAGACGGCATGCGCATCGTGATTGAGATCAAGCGTGATGCGGTGGGTGAAGTGGTTCTTAATAACCTCTACTCGCTGACTCAGCTGCAGACCTCTTTCGGCATCAATATGGTTGCGCTGCACCACGGCCAGCCGAAGATCATGAACCTGAAAGACATTCTTTCCGCGTTCGTGCGTCACCGCCGTGAAGTGGTCACCCGTCGTACTATTTTCGAGCTGCGTAAAGCCCGCGATCGTGCGCACATCCTTGAAGCCCTGGCGATTGCGCTGGCCAACATCGACCCGATCATCGAGCTCATCCGCCGTGCGCCAACGCCTGCGGAAGCGAAAGCCGGGCTGGTTGCCAGACCCTGGGATCTGGGCAACGTGTCGGCGATGCTGGAACGCGCCGGTGATGATGCCGCGCGTCCGGAGTGGCTGGAGCCAGAGTTCGGCGTGCGTGACGGTCAATACTATCTGACCGAACAGCAGGCTCAGGCGATTCTGGATCTGCGTCTGCAGAAGCTGACCGGCCTTGAGCATGAAAAACTGCTCGACGAATACAAAGAGCTGCTCGAACAGATTGCTGAACTGCTGCATATCCTCGGCAGCGCCGACCGTCTGATGGAAGTGATTCGTGAAGAACTGGAAGCGATGCGCGAACAGTTCGGCGACCAGCGTCGTACCGAAATCACCGCCAACACCGCTGATATCAACATCGAAGATCTGATCAACCAGGAAGATGTGGTGGTCACCCTGTCTCACCAGGGCTATGTGAAGTATCAGCCGCTGACCGACTACGAGGCGCAGCGTCGCGGTGGCAAAGGTAAATCGGCCGCACGCATTAAAGAAGAAGACTTTATCGACCGCCTGCTGGTGGCCAACACCCACGATACGATCCTGCTGTTCTCCAGCCGCGGTCGTCTCTACTGGATGAAGGTTTATCAACTGCCGGAAGCCAGCCGTGGCGCGCGTGGACGTCCAATCGTCAACCTGCTGCCGCTGGAAGCCAATGAACGTATTACCGCCATCCTGCCAGTACGCGAGTACGAAGAGGGCGTGAACGTCTTTATGGCGACCGCGAGCGGTACCGTTAAGAAAACGGCGCTGACCGAATTTAGCCGTCCGCGTTCAGCCGGCATTATCGCCGTGAATCTGAACGAAGGCGACGAGCTGATCGGCGTTGATCTGACGAACGGCGAAGACGAAGCGATGTTGTTCTCTGCTGCCGGTAAAGTGGTGCGCTTTAAAGAGAGCGCAGTACGTGCCATGGGCCGTACCGCGACCGGCGTACGCGGTATCAAGCTGGCGGGTGAAGATAAAGTTGTCTCCCTGATCATTCCGCGCGGCGAAGGTGCGATCCTCACCGTGACCCAGAACGGCTACGGCAAGCGTACTGCGGCGGATGAGTATCCGACCAAGTCCCGCGCTACTCAGGGCGTTATCTCGATCAAAGTGACCGAGCGTAACGGCTCCGTGGTGGGTGCGGTACAGGTGGACGATTGCGATCAGATCATGATGATCACCGATGCGGGCACCCTGGTGCGTACTCGCGTATCGGAAGTGAGCATCGTGGGTCGTAACACTCAGGGCGTGATCCTTATCCGTACTGCGGAAGATGAAAACGTTGTCGGCCTGCAGCGCGTTGCTGAACCGGTTGATGACGAAGAGCTGGATGCCATCGACGGCAGCGTGGCGGAAGGCGATGAGGATATCGCGCCAGAAACCGACGCTGAAGCTGATGATGACATCGCCGAAGATGATGAATAATCTGCGGTAATGTTGCGAAAAGGGCCGGGATATCCCCGGCCCTTTTTATTTGCCCGGCGCGGGTGATCCAGAGAGTATAACGTTGCGACAAAACGTGTTTACCGCTACCTTAACCCCATTCTGTTGAGTCCCTGACGGCCGAGCATCGCCACATTGAAATATCTTGCTTCTTTTCATACCACGCTAAAAGTTTCACGCTACCTGTTCCGGGCGCTGGCGGTCCTGCTGTGGATGCTGATTGCTTTCGTCTCGGTATTTTACATTGTTAATGCGCTGCATGACCGGGAGTCGGAGATCCGCCAGGAGTTTAACCTCAACGCCGATCAGGCGCAGCGCTACATCCAGCGCACGGCGGACGTTATTAAAGAGCTGAAGTATGTTGCCGGCAATCGGCCGGGCGGCGGCCGTGAAGGCGACGCGCCGCCGGTGCAAAATGGCGACATCGCGGTTCCGGACTTCGAACCGCTCTATCCGGATTCAGATTGTGGGGCAATGAGCGGCACCTGGCGCAATTCGCTGCAGTCTCTGGCATGGTTTATGCGCTACTGGCGCGATAATTTCTCCGCGGCTTACGATCTCAACCGTATCTTTTTAATTGGCAGCGATAACCTGTGCATGGCGAACTTTGGCCTGCGCGAGATGCCGCTCGAACGAGACCAGGCGCTGAAGGTGCTGCACCAGCGTATTGAGCAGTATCGCGACGCCCCGCAAAGCGAACGCGGCAGCAATCTGTTCTGGATTAGCCAGGGCGTGCGTCCCGGTGTCGGCTACTTCTACGCGTTGACGCCGGTCTATATAGCTAACCGCCTGCAGGCGATGCTCGGCGTCGAGCAGACCATTCGCATGGAGAGCTTCTTTACGCCGGGCAGCTTGCCGATGAGCGTCACTATCCTTGACGACAACGGCCAGCCGCTCATCTCCCTCGCCGGGCCGGACGCTAAAATCAAGGGTGAAGCCCGCTGGATGCAGGAACGGATCTGGTTCGGCTATACCTCCGGCTTCCGCGAGCTGGCCATGAAGAAGAGCCTGCCGCCATCCTCCCTGAGCATCGTATATTCGGTATCGGTAGACCAGGTCCTCGAGCGCATCCGGATGCTGATCCTCAATGCGATAGTGCTCAATATTCTGACCGGGGTGATGCTTTTCGCCCTCGCGCGAATGTACGAGCGGAGGATCTTTATCCCGGCGGAAAATGACGCCCAGCGCCTCGAGGAGCACGAGCAGTTTAACCGTAAGATCGTGGCCTCGGCGCCGGTGGGGATCTGTATTCTGCGCACCCTCGACGGCACCAATATTCTGAGTAACGAACTGGCGCATAACTACCTCAATATGCTGACCCATGAGGATCGGCAGAGGCTGACGCAGATTATCTGCGGCCAGCAGGTCAATTTTGTCGATGTGCTGACCAGCAATAATACCAATCTGCAAATCAGCTTCGTTCACTCGCGCTACCGCAACGAAAACGTGGCTATCTGCGTGCTGGTAGACGTCAGCGCCCGCGTCAAAATGGAAGAGTCGCTGCAGGAGATGGCGCAGGCTGCAGAGCAGGCCAGCCAGTCGAAATCGATGTTCCTTGCGACGGTGAGCCACGAGCTGCGCACGCCGCTGTACGGCATCATCGGCAACCTCGATCTGCTGCAAACCAAAGAGCTGCCGAAGGGCGTCGATCGTCTGGTCACGGCGATGAACAACTCGTCCAGCCTGCTGCTAAAGATCATCAGCGATATTCTGGATTTCTCGAAAATTGAGTCCGAACAGCTGAAAATCGAGCCGAGCGAGTTCTCGCCTCGCGAGGTGATGAACCATATCTCGGCAAACTATCTGCCGCTGGTGGTGCGCAAGCAGCTCGGGCTGTACTGCTTTATCGAGCCCGACGTTCCGCAGCTGATGTCCGGCGATCCGATGCGTCTGCAGCAGGTCATTTCTAACCTGTTGAGCAATGCCATCAAATTTACCGATACCGGCTGCATCATCCTGCACGTTCAGTGCGCCGGCAACTATCTGCAAATCAGCGTGCGCGATACCGGGGAAGGGATCCCGGCAAAAGAGGTGGTGCGCCTGTTTGACCCGTTCTTCCAGGTCGGTACCGGCGTTCAGCGAAATTTCCAGGGAACGGGTCTCGGGCTGGCGATTTGCGAGAAGCTCATCAGCATGATGGATGGCGATATTGCCGTGGAAACCGAGCCCGGAATGGGCAGCCGCTTTACCATCCGCATTCCGCTGTATGGCGTGCAAAATGGTGCGCCGCTGCTTGCCGATGGCCTGGCGGAAAAATGCTGCTGGCTTGCCGTTCACAACACCGCTCTGACGATGTTTATCACCTCGCTGCTGAATCACCACGGCGTTAAGGTAAAAAACTATGCCGGCGAGGCGCCGGGAGCGGACGATATTTTGCTCACCGATGATGAAGCGCATACCGGCTGGCCCGGGGCGGCGGTGATTATTTTCTGCCGCCGGCATATCGGCATTCCGCAGGAGCGCGCGCCGGGAGAGTGGCTGCATAGCGTCACGACGCCGCATGAGCTGCTGCCGCTGCTGGGACGTATCTTGCGCGTTGACGTGGCCAGCGCCGAACACGGCCCGGCGCTCTCCGTGCCGGAAACGCAGACGGCCAATCATGATGACATGATGATTCTGGTGGTGGACGATCATCCGATCAACCGCCGCCTGCTGGCCGACCAGCTCGGATCGCTGGGCTATCAGTGCGTAACGGCGAACGACGGGATTGATGCGCTGGGCGTCCTGAGCAAGCAGCATATTGATATCGTCCTGAGCGACGTCAACATGCCGAATATGGACGGCTATCGCCTGACGCAGCGTATTCGCGAACTGGGAATGACGCTGCCGGTTATCGGGGTTACCGCCAACGCGCTGGCGGAAGAGAAGCAGCGCTGCCTTGAGTCGGGTATGGACAGCTGTCTGTCTAAACCGGTGACGCTGGATATTATCAAGCAAACCTTGACGCTGTACGCCGCACGGGTGCGTAAGAGCAGGGAATAGGGCGGAGATTTTCGCGGGCGCAGCCTGGCAGTGGCGGGTCGTTTCTCCGGATATGGCGCATGACGGTCGCGCCGTATCCGGGAAGGTGAGCGTTACTCTTTGTCGGTTGCGCTCAGTGAAACGGAAGAGAGGTAGTTCAGCAGGGCAATGTCGTTTTCTACGCCGAGCTTCATCATGGCCGATTTTTTCTGGCTACTGATGGTTTTAATGCTGCGATTGAGCTTTCTGGCAATCTCGGTCACCAGGAAACCTTCGGCAAACAGGCGGAGAACTTCGCTCTCTTTCGGCGACAGGCGCTTGTCGCCATAACCGCTGGCGCTGATTTTTTCCAGCAGGCGCGAAACGCTTTCCGGCGTAAATTTTTTGCCTTTCTGCAGCGCTGCCAGCGCCTTCGGCAGATCGGTCGGCGCGCCCTGTTTCAGCACGATCCCTTCGATATCCAGATCCAGCACCGCGCTAAGGATCGCCGGGTTATTGTTCATGGTCAGAACAATGATCGACAGATCCGGGAAATGGCGCTTAATGTATTTGATCAGCGTGATCCCGTCGCCGTATTTGTCGCCTGGCATGGACAGGTCGGTAATCAGAACATGGGCGTCTAATTTCGGCAGATTATTGATAAGTGCTGTGGAGTCTTCAAACTCGCCGACAACGTTTACCCACTCAATTTGCTCGAGTGACTTACGAATACCGAACAGTACGATCGGATGGTCATCGGCAATAATTACGTTCATAGTATTCATGTATTAGGCTACCTTGCTACAGCAAGCTCTTGACGTAAACGTCAATGTCGCTGATGTATTTTTCTATGCTTTGCGCATCTTTTTCGCGAATCAGATGCTCAAGCGTTTCACATAACTGTCTGCCGGGTATCAGGTTAAGCATAGCAAACGCCCCTTTAAGGCGGTGCGCAGTCTGGGCCAGCGCAGCTAAATCGCTTGTTGCCAGCTCAGTATACAGTCTCTTAACATCATCCGGAACCGTGTCGGCAAATAGCGCATAATAGCCGCTGGCGTGCAGTTCGGCGTTGCTCCCGCTTCCCGGAGGAGAGGGTTGCACGTTTTCTTCCGCCAGCTGCTGTTCAATCAGTTGCAGAATCGCTTCCTGCATGGCCGCGCTGATATTAAAATTGACGCACAGTTGGCCTGGACCTATTTTTCGTATCCCGACCTCATCATCGCTTAAAAGCAAGCCAGAAGCAGTAAGATTAGACGGATTATCCGTTAAAAAGAGATCGTATTCTTGACTTGTCAGCCTCTCATCCGGCGTGATGCAGCTTGCTCCCCAGCTTTCAAGCTGACGCACGACAATCTTTCGGACCTCATTAGCCGTAATATCAAGCAATACCACCACGTCATCCAGCAGATGTTCGCCGGAGTCGCTCTCTTCTTCACCGGCCGGCATTTTGAGGTGCAGGGAGTAGCGGGTGCCCAGAGATTCGCGTGCTTTAATGTTCATCTGGCCGCCGAGCTTGCGCGTCAGCTGGTCGCAGAGCCAAAAGGTGAGCGCATTGGCTTTACCGTACAAGTCGGCCTGGGTATCGTTGAGGAACGGGAAGTGCATATTATCGATTTCGTTTGCCGAAACGCCGTTGCCGGTATCGAGGATGCGAAAGGTCAGACGATCGTCTGCGGATTCGTCCTTGCTCACCTCGAGGGTGATTTTACCGATCTGCGTGGTGGTGACCGCGTACTGAATGAGCAGCAGCAGCGTACGGCGCAGCGCGTCGCGGTCGCCGTAGCGTTGCTCATTTGCCGCCAGGGCATTGTTAATCAGCAGCTGCAGGCCTTTGCGCTTAATCACGGGCAGCACTTCTGGCACCACTTCATCGATCAGCTCCTGAATCGAGAACCGATCCGGCGTGCTCTTCCAGCTATCGCTTTCCAACAGGTTTGCCAGCTGAATTTCGTCAACCAGCTGCACCAGCTCATCCGCGTGCTGCGCCAGCCTGCTGCTTTCGGCAATGCCGAGCGCGGCCGCTTCTTCCGCCAGGCTGCGGGCGGGCTGCTTCAGCGCGGTGCCAATATGCTGCATAAACGCGGTGCGGCCCTGCTGGTTTTTCTCGTACAGGCGCTGGGCCTGCTTGAGCTTTTTACTCACCAGTACTTCCCGATCCTGATCGCGGATGATGAAGATCTGCGTGCGCGGCGCGACCTGGCTGCGGTACTGGCGAATCTCATACAGTTCGTTGTTCACCGTAGCCTGAATCACGCCCTGATGCTGATCCGCCATGTTGGTAATATTTTGCAGGTTGAGATGCGGCAGCAGATGATCGGCGATGGGGTTGCTGATAATCGTGCGGTTAGCTTCCAAATCGTGAACCAGCAGCCCCAGCGGCAGCAGCGAGACAATCTCTTCATTTATTGCCCGCAGCGTACGATGCTCGCCGCTGGCGGCAGAGGAGACGCTCGTCCCGGTCTGACGGCTACGGCCGCTGTAGTGGCGAAAGGTCGTGAAGCCAAACAGGGTCAGCGCCAGTAGGCCGATAATCAGCAGCAGCGGCAGCAGGACGTTCTGCAGCGACTCAATCATCAGGGTACTGAATGGCACCACCCAGATCAGGCGCATCCCGGTGGTATTAATGGCGGTGACAATTTCAATCCGCGTGCCGTTGAAGTTGATGCTGACGTTATCAGACTCTTCTTTATCTGGATTGCCGGTTGCGTTCTGTGACGGGTCAGGCTCAAGGCGGAAGCTGTCCAGGGTCATGCCCGGCGGGATCAAATCGTTAATCGGCAGGTCGAAAGCGACCACGGTGGCCAGATGACCCGGCTGGTTGAAGGTGGTCCGCAGGGTGAAGTAGTGGCCGTTTTGCCATGAAAGCTGGCGCAGCGACGAGAAGGTTTCTCTTTCGTCGAGCGTGTTAGCCTGCAGCAGCATTTCCGCGCGGCGGGACTCCACCACGTTGCTAATCGTCGACTCTTTAAAGCTGGAAGACAGGTCTTTGAGCGGCAGAGTTGAGACCAGAATCAGGCTGTTATCCAGCCCGTTGAGGTAGTACATCGACCAGGGAATGGTCTCTGCGCCCCACAGAATATCGAGATAGTTGGAAATTTTTTGCGTCATTTCCAGCGTTGAGCTGTCATGCGAGCCGAAAATCAGCGCCTCGGTCTTACGCCGCGGCTTTTCCAGATAATAGACATCCTGCTTTAACCGAGTTTCCTGTAAACCCTCGCCGGCGGCGCTGGAAGAGGTGGCGGCAATATTGTCGTAAATTTGCCAGGTGGCATAGCGCCATGCATCGATGCGCTTGTGCAGCGCATGGCTCACGTCGACAACCTGATAGCTTTTCTCTTTTAACCAGGCGTTGACCGCGCTTTGCAGCGTCACGCTCATCGTCGCCAGCAGGACGATGACCATTAAAATGAAGAAACGGGTGATGCTGCCAGGCATCAGGGTGAATTTTTTCTGGGTCATCGTGTAGCAGTGCGACTCATCAATGTTTGTAAGCAGGATGTGCACCAAGGTAACTGGTAGCAGAGTGAATTCGCTAAGCAGTATAAAGGCTAATTTATCAAATCCATACTACAGAATGGCCTTCGGCGCTTTTTTGCTTTGGGATTTATCTTAAAGGAACATTGACAATAAAAATGTACAGCGGAATTGATTCTGTACAGTTATTTACCGATTTCCTGCGCGAAATAGCACAAAATAACAAGAAACTACCCGGATAAGCACTTTCTGATACGCTGAGTGTTTGATTAATAACCGTTATTTTTATCGCGCCTGGCACGGGTATAATTAGAGTTATGTAAAGAAGGGTAAAAAAAACCGGATGCGAAGCATCCGGTCGAAATAGGGGTAAACAGACATTCAGAACTGAATGACGGTAATAAATAAAGTTAATGATGATAGCGGGAGTTATTCTAGTCGCAGGCGACCATTTTGTTTTGTCATTCAGTGCTATACCTGACGCAGCGTGTAACTAACTGATGGTAATTGAAAAAAATTATTTTCTTGATTATTGGTGCTTATTTTACGATTTCTCATCGTTGCGAAAAGTTCCCTTGAATTTACAAATTGAAACATCTTGTGCGCATTTTGAAACACCTTAGAAGTTTTCGTATCATATTCTTGTTGGATTATTCTGCATTTTACAGCACAATGAATATAGCCGACTGATTAGAAGGGTAATCAGTAAGCAGTGGCATAATAAAAGGCATATAACAAACAGAGGGTTAATAACATGAAAGTTAAAGTACTGTCCCTCCTGGTACCGGCTCTGCTGGTAGCAGGCGCAGCAAATGCGGCTGAAATTTATAACAAAGATGGCAACAAATTAGACCTGTACGGCAAAATCGACGGTCTGCACTATTTCTCTGACGACAAGAGCGTAGACGGCGACCAGACCTACATGCGTATTGGCGTGAAAGGCGAAACCCAGATCAACGACCAGCTGACCGGTTACGGCCAGTGGGAATACAACGTTCAGGCGAACAACACTGAAGGCTCCAGCGATCAGGCATGGACTCGTCTGGCATTTGCCGGTCTGAAATTCGGCGACGCGGGCTCTTTCGACTACGGTCGTAACTACGGCGTTGTTTACGACGTAACTTCCTGGACCGACGTTCTGCCGGAATTCGGCGGCGACACCTACGGTTCTGACAACTTCCTGCAGTCCCGTGCTAACGGCGTTGCAACCTACCGTAACTCTGACTTCTTCGGTCTGGTTGACGGCCTGAACTTTGCTCTGCAGTACCAGGGTAAAAACGGCAGCGTCAGCGGTGAAGGCGCGACCAACAACGGTCGTGGCGCTCTGAAACAGAACGGCGACGGTTTCGGTACTTCCGTAACTTACGATATCTTCGACGGTATCAGCGCTGGTTTCGCGTATGCTAACTCCAAGCGTACCGACGATCAGAACCAGCTGCTGCTGGGCGAAGGCGATCACGCTGAAACCTACACCGGCGGTCTGAAATACGACGCGAACAACATCTACCTGGCAACTCAGTACACTCAGACCTACAACGCAACTCGCGCTGGTAGCCTGGGCTTTGCTAACAAAGCACAGAACTTCGAAGTGGCTGCACAGTACCAGTTCGATTTCGGTCTGCGTCCGTCCGTGGCTTACCTGCAGTCTAAAGGTAAGGACCTGAACGGTTACGGCGACCAGGATCTGCTGAAATATGTTGACGTGGGCGCGACCTACTACTTCAACAAAAACATGTCCACCTACGTTGACTACAAAATCAACCTGCTGGACGACAGCAGCTTCACTCGTAACGCCGGTATCTCTACCGACGATATCGTAGCTCTGGGCCTGGTTTACCAGTTCTAAGCGCGCTGAAGTTTTGAAAAAGGCGCCGATGGCGCCTTTTTTTATGCCTCGTTTAAGATGGCTGGTGTACTCTTGCAGCCTTAGCAAGAGGAACCGATTGTATGGATATCACTTTTTTCCGCGCCGCGCTGCTTGGCGTTTGCGTACTCCTTTCCGGCTGTGATTCAGCCACCTCACCTGCAGCGCAAAAGAGTGCCGCGACCGTGCTGGACGGCAAAACCATGGGCACATTCTGGCGGGTCAGCATCATTGACGTTGATCAAGCGAAAGCTCAGGCGCTGCGGCAGAAAATAGAGGCCCAGCTGGACGCCGACGATTGCCTGCTTTCCACCTGGAAAAACGATTCAGCATTGATGCAATTTAACCACGCGACCTCCACCGAGCCGTGGCAGGTCAGCGAAGCGATGGCCGATATCGTCACCCTGTCCCTGCGTATTGGCGCGAAAACGCACGGCGCGATGGATGTTACCGTCGGGCCTTTGGTCAATCTCTGGGGCTTTGGCCCGGATAAGCAGCCGGTAAAAACGCCGGATGCGCAGCAAATTGCCGTGGCAAAAGCGCGCAGTGGGTTACAGCATCTGACGGTCATTAACCAGGCTGACAAGCAGTTTTTGCAAAAAGATATTCCGGATCTGTTTGTCGACCTCTCCACCGTAGGTGAAGGATACGCAGCCGATCACTTAGCGCGCCTGATGGAACAAGAGGGGATCTCGCGCTATCTGGTTTCCGTCGGCGGCGCGCTGGTTAGCCGAGGGATGAACGCCGACGGGCAGCCGTGGCGGGTGGCGATCCAAAAGCCGACCGATCGTGAAAACGCCGTCCAGGCCATCGTCGATATTAACGGCCACGGTATCAGCACCTCCGGCAGCTACCGCAACTATTACGAGCTGGATGGCAAACGGATCTCGCACGTGATCGATCCGCAAACCGGCAGACCGATCGACCATAAACTGGTTTCGGTGACGGTGATTGCGCCGACGGCACTGGAAGCCGACGGCTGGGATACCGGGCTGATGGTCCTCGGTCCGCAAAAGGCGCAGGAGGTGGTGAGAGAGCAGGGCCTGGCCGTCTATATGATTGTCAAAGAGGGGGAGGGGTTTAAAACCTGGATGTCGCCGCAGTTCCGCACCTTCCTGGTTGGCGAAAAGAATTAAACAGCAAGATTTCGGGTTTTATTCGGCGGGCGATGAATCAGACTGGCTATACACTTAAAGCAGGAGCCGATGATGAAACCGATTATTGCTGATACCGATGACCGCCGCTGGCAGGCGGTATGCGATCGTGATGCCCGCGCCGACGGTCAGTTTGTGTTTGCCGTGCTGACCACCGGCGTTTGCTGCCGACCCTCCTGCCGCTCGCGGCGGGCGCTGCGGGAAAACGTCCGTTTTTACCCTGATGTGGCGGCCGCCATCGCCGACGGATTTCGCCCCTGCAAGCGCTGTCAGCCGGACAAAAGCGATCCGCAGCGGCAGAAGGCCGAGAAAGTTGCCAGAGCCTGCCGCCTGCTTGAGCAGGAAGCGCCCATCACCCTCGAGGCGCTGGCCCATGAGCTGGCGGTCAGCCCGTACCACTTCCACCGCTTATTCAAATCCGTCACCGGCATGACGCCGAAGGCCTGGCAGCAGGCGTGGCGCGCGCGGCGTTTACGGGACGCTCTGGCGCAAGGGGAAAAAGTGACCCCGGCGGTGCTGGCCGCAGGCTTTCCCGACGGCAGCAGCTACTATCGTCAGGCCGACGCCGTGCTTGGCATGACCGCCAGCCAGTTTCGCCGTGGCGGCGATGAAACCGATATCGTCTACACGCTCGGCGACTGCGCGATTGGCCGCTGTCTGGTGGCGCAAAGCGAGCGCGGAGTGTGCGCCGTATTGCCCGGAGAAGGTGACGCACCGCTGGACGAGCTGCGCCGCCTGTTTCCTCGCGCCCGGCTTCTGCCCGGTGACGCGCATTTTTCCGCGCGGGTGGCGCAGATTTTTGCCCATATTGACGATAGCCGCCAGACCATAGACCTGCCGTTGGATATTCGCGGCACCGCCTTTCAGCAGAGGGTCTGGCAGGCCCTGCGCCAGATCCCGGCGGGCGAAACGCGTAGCTACCGCCAGGTTGCCGAAAGTATCGGCCAGCCGCGCGCCGTCCGGGCGGTGGCGGGGGCCTGCGCGGCCAACCGGCTGGCTATCGTCATTCCGTGCCACCGGGTGGTCCGCGAAGGCGGGGCGCTGTCCGGCTATCGCTGGGGAACCGCTCGCAAAGCGCAGCTGCTGGACCGGGAAGCACGAACCGAGGAGTCGTAATGCTCGATCTTTTTGCCGATACGCCCCCCTGGCAGGAACCACTGGCGCCCGGGGCCGTCATTCTGCGGCGCTTCGCCCGCCAGCGCGCCCCGGCTCTGCTGCAGGCGCTGCTGGGCGTTGCCGACGTTTCGCCGTTTCGCCAGATGGTCACGCCCGGCGGCTACACCATGTCGGTGGCGATGACTAACTGCGGGCCGCTGGGCTGGACGACCAATATGCACGGCTACCTGTATGCTCCCGGCGATCCGCTAACCGGGCGCGACTGGCCGCCGATGCCGCCGATATTCTCCGAGCTGGCCGCGCAGGCGGCGCTTGCCTGCGGCTACGCGGGCTTTGTGCCCGACGCCTGCTTAATCAACCGCTATCAGCCCGGGGCGAAGCTCTCGCTGCATCAGGATAAGGATGAGCGCGATCTGCGTGCGCCGATCGTTTCCGTATCGCTGGGGCTGCCGGCGGTGTTCCAGTTTGGCGGTCTGCAGCGGAGCGATCCGCTGCGCAGAGTGCTGCTGGAGCACGGGGACGTGGTGGTCTGGGGCGGCGAGTCGCGGCTGTTTTATCACGGTATTCAGCCGTTGAAAGAGGGCGACCATCCGGACACCGGCGCCTGCCGTTACAACCTCACCTTTCGGCTGGCAGGCGATAAAGAATAAAAATAAGAATTATTCTTGATGTCATCGGCGAGCAGTTTACACTGCTGGCTGTTTTGCTTGCCCGGATTGCTGTTATGGAACTTCTTCTTCTTGTTTGGCGCCAGTATCGCTGGCCGTTTATTTCCGTCATTGCCCTGAGCCTGCTCAGCGCGGCGCTAGGGATCGGGCTTATTGCCTTTATCAATCTGCGGCTGATGACCGTTGTCGATACCTCGCTGACGGTGCTGCCGGAGTTTCTCGGCCTGCTGCTGCTACTGATGGCGGTGACGCTGGGCTCACAGCTGGCGCTGACGACCCTTGGGCACCATTTTGTTTTCCGCCTGCGCGGGGAGTTCATTAAGCGCATCCTCGACACCCAAATTGAGCAGGTTGAGAAGATCGGCAGCGCCTCGCTGCTTGCCGGCTTAACCAGCGACGTACGCAGCATTACCATCGCCTTTGTGCGCCTGCCCGAACTGGTGCAGGGCATTATCCTGACCTTTGGTTCCGCCGCCTATCTGGCGTGGCTGTCGGGAAAAATGATGATGGTGACCGCGCTGTGGATGGCGATAACCATCTGGGGCGGATTTATGCTGGTATCACGCGTTTATAAGCATATGGCGACGCTGCGGGAGACCGAAGACAAGCTATACCACGACTATCAGACGGTGCTGGAAGGGCGCAAAGAGCTGACGCTTAATCGCGAGCGCGCCGAATACGTGTTTAATCATCTCTATCTGCCGGACGCACGCGAGTATCGTCACCATATTATCCGCGCCGATACCTTCCACCTCAGCGCGGTAAACTGGTCGAATATTATGATGCTCGGCGCCATTGGCCTGGTGTTCTGGATGGCCAACAGTCTCGGCTGGGCGAATACCGCCGTGGCGGCGACCTACTCTTTGACCCTGTTGTTCCTGCGCACGCCGCTGCTTTCGGCCGTGGGCGCGCTGCCGACGCTGCTCAGCGCCCAGGTTGCCTTCAATAAGCTGCACAAATTCTCCCTGGCGCCGTACCGTGCCGAATTCCCGCAGCCGCAGGCGCATCCGCACTGGCAAACCCTGGAGCTGCGCGACGTCTGCTTCCATTACCCGGACAACAGCTTCGCTGTCGGGCCTGTCAATATGACCCTGAAACGCGGCGAGCTGGTGTTTCTGATCGGCGGCAACGGCAGCGGCAAATCGACGCTGGCGATGCTGCTGACCGGGCTGTATCAGCCGGCTTCCGGTCAGATCCTGCTGGACGGCGAGGCGCTGGCGGTAGACCGGCCGGAAGATTACCGTAAGCTCTTCTCGGCGGTATTTACCGATGTCTGGCTGTTTGACCAGCTGCTGGGGCCGGAGGGGAAAGCGGCCGATCCTGCGCGGGTGAGCCAGTGGATGGAGTACCTGAAAATGACGCATAAGCTGCGGCTGGATAACGGCAGGATCCTCGATCTGAAGCTCTCCAAGGGGCAGAAAAAGCGCGTGGCGCTGCTGCTGGCCCTGGCTGAAGATCGCGATATCATTCTGCTTGATGAGTGGGCGGCGGATCAGGATCCGCACTTCCGCCGCGAGTTTTATCAGGTGCTGCTGCCGCTGATGCAGCAGATGGGTAAAACTATTTTCGCTATCAGCCACGACGATCACTATTTTCAGCATGCCGATCGCCTGCTGGAGATGCGTGCCGGCCAGCTGGCGGAGCTGACGGGCCTGGAGCGCGAGCTGGCGACCCGAGATGCGGTCTCCCGCACAGCCTGAAAGTCGCGCCTGCCGACCCACGGCGGGCGCTATTGCCGATTTTTCCGCCGGACGAACCCGCCGGCGGTTATTATTTCCCCCTCCTCGCGCTATGCTTAGGGCACCTGGCCTGCTGGTCGGCCAACTATTCTCACAAGGATTGCCTGACCGATGTCCGTTTTGCATAAAAAAAGCGCCAGATTGCGCGACGAAGAGCGCGCCCGCCTCATTTGGCTGCTGAGCACTGATAAGGCCGTTACCTCCTCGCTGTTGGGCAAATTAACGCTGGCTGAGCGCTATGACGACGGCACTCTTGCCGACGATCTGGCGGAAGTGGAAGTGCTGGTTTCCCACCTGCCGCCGCCGGATCTTGCCGATGCCCTCGAGGCGCTGCCTTACGACGCGCGTAACGCGCTATGGCGGCTGGTTGCCGACGATAAACGCGGTGAAGTGCTGCTTGAGGCGTCGGAAAGCGTCTGGGGCGACCTCATCGATAAGATGAGCGATCGTGAGCTGCTGTTTACGCTGCAAAACCTGGATATCGATGAGCAGGTCTATATCCTGCAGCATCTGCCGCAGGACCTGACCGCACGCCTGCTGGCGGATCTGCCGGCGGAGAGGCGCGCGCGTATTCGTCAGATGATGCGCTACGCCGACAATACCGTCGGCGCGATCATGGAGTTTGAGGTGATCACCGTTCGCCCGGAGGCGACGCTTGCCGCGGTGCAGCGCTACCTGCGGCGGTTAGGCAAAATGCCGGAAAACACCGATAAGCTGTTTGTCACCACCCGCAACAAGCTGCTGCTTGGCGAGCTGGAGCTGCAGACCATCCTGCTCAACGATGCGCAGAAGCGGGTAGGAGAAGTCATGGAAGGCGATCCGGTGACCTTTCAGCCGCACGAAGAGGCGGAGAAGGTCGCGCGCACCTTTGAACGTGACAACCTGCTGAGCGCCGCGGTGATTGATGCCGACGGCAAGCTGATGGGGCGCCTAACCATCGACGAAATCGTGGACGTGGTTTATGAAGAGACCGATAACGATTTACGTCGAATGGGGGGGTTGAGCAACGATGACGACGTTTTCGCCCCGGTGAGCAAAGCGGTGAAAACGCGCTGGGCGTGGCTGGCGGTGAATTTGTGCACCGCGTTTATCGCCTCCCGCGTTATTGATGGTTTTGAGCATACGATTTCGCAGCTGGTGGCGCTGGCGTCGCTGATGCCGATCGTCGCCGGGATCGGCGGTAATACCGGAAATCAAACCATCACCATGATCGTACGAGCGATGGCGCTGCAGCACATTCAGCCGGGAAGCTTCTCGTTCCTGATCCTGCGTGAAATGGGGGTTGCGGTGATTAACGGGCTGGTGTGGGGCGGGATCATGGGCGCCATAACCTGGTGGCTGTACGACGATCCGCAGCTTGGTGGCGTGATGACGTTGGCAATGATGCTGAACCTGCTGATGGCGGCGATGATGGGCGTTATTATCCCGATGGTGATGGTCAAGCTAGGGCGCGATCCGGCGGTCGGCTCCAGCGTGATGATCACCGCTATCACCGACACCGGTGGATTCTTTATTTTTCTTGGGCTGGCGACGATTTTTCTGATGTAGCCGACGGCCCGCCGCGCAGCCTGCGTGGGATCAGCGCCATCGCCACCAGGCCTGCCAGAACGCCAATTGCCAGATTGCTGGTGCCTACCGTTGCGGCAACGGTCACCAGCATGACCAGCGTTTCCGGCCACGGATTACGCTTCAGCTCGGTCGGACGAAGGCTGTGCCAGCTGAAGGTTTTGGCTGCCACAATGACCATCACTCCGGCCAGTACCGCCATCGGAATTTTTGCCATTACTTCGCTCAACACGGTGACCAGAAGCAGCAGCACCGCGCCGGCGGCGAGGGTGGAGACGCGGCTGCGGCCTTTACCCATTTCAACGTTAACAATGGTCTGACCAATCATAGCGCAGCCGGCGATACCGCCGTAGAACCCGGCAAGAATATTGGCGATGCCCAGCCCGGCGCTCTCGCGCGCTTTGCTGGACGGCGTCTGGGTCAGGTCATCGACTAATTTGGCGGTCAGCAGCGACTCCATCAGGCCGACAAAGGCAATGCTCAGGGCGCAGGGCCAGATAATTTGCAGGGTGTCGAGATTGAGCGGCACCAGCAGGGCGGTGAACCCCGGAAGCCCGCCGCTCATTGAGCCCTCATCGCCGACGGTAGGCAGCAGCTGCCCGGTGGTGACGGTAAACAGGGTTAACACCACGATGGCAATCAGCGGCGCGGGGATTGCTTTAATATAGCGCGGCGCCCAGAGGACAATCAGCAGCGTCAAGACGAACAGGCCGAGGATCAGCGGCTGCTTGCTCCAAAAATGGGGAACCTGGGCGAAAAAGATCAAAATCCCCAGCGCGTTGACGAAGCCGGTCATCACCGCTTGCGGAATAAAGCGCATCAACCGGGCCATGCCGCCCAAGCCAAACAAAATTTGAATAATACCGGCCAAAATGACGGCGGGCAGGATGTAGCCGACGCCGTGTTGATGCACCATCGGTCCAATCACCAGCGCCACCGACCCGGCGGCGGCGGTAACCATTGCGGGCCTGCCGCCGAGTACCGACATCGCCAGACACAGCACAACGGACGCAATCAGGCTGACCTTGGGGTCAACGC
The DNA here is from genome assembly GCF_902705905.1 of Klebsiella sp. 18074. NCBI lineage: Bacteria > Pseudomonadati > Pseudomonadota > Gammaproteobacteria > Enterobacterales > Enterobacteriaceae > Klebsiella > Klebsiella sp. 18074. The sequence continues at coordinate 129,645 of NZ_CACSIS010000010.1, forward strand.
CGGCAATCACTGAGAAGGAGATAACCTCCGGAATCAGAGCCAGAGCGGTCAGAACGCCGGCCAGAGCCTCTCGCGTGAGCAGCGACGGCGAACGGAGTACGTGGCGAATAGCGCCTGTTGAAGCGGATGTAGCGTGGTTTGGAGCCTGAGGCATAGGGAGTTCGCAGGTTAGTTTAAGCCGGGACGAGTAAGCCTGAGCTTGCGTGCGGTCTGTCACAAAACGGGGGATGATAGCGCGGTCGCGCCGCTTATACCAGTACAAAATGTGATTTGTGGTACACATTTATTAAACATTTTTATAACAGATCTCAAAACTCAACTTAAATTTTAAACAATATTTAAATTTTTTATCTTCAGTGTTACTTTGATTCCTGATAATCGTGTCACCTGCGCTAAATAAAAAAAGCGAGTAAAGTAAGGCTCAAATTCGATGAAGAAAAAGATGGCCGTACCCAGCTCACCGGCGGTTGGTTCAAATACACCTCGGACCAACACCCGCCATGAGCAAGAGACGGATGTACTGTTGATTGGCGGCGGCATCATGAGCGCCACGTTGGGAACCTGGCTGCAGGAACTGGAGCCGGATTGGTCTATTACCATGGTCGAGCAGATGTCCAGCGTTGCTGAGGAGAGCTCGAACGGCTGGAATAACGCGGGTACCGGGCATGCGGCGCTGATGGAGCTGAACTATACGCCCCAGACCGCCAGCGGGATCAACATCGACAAAGCGGTCGATATCAACGAATCCTTCCATATCTCTCGTCAATTTTGGGCCCACCAGGTCACGCGCGGCATTCTGAGTAAGCCGAAATCATTTATCAACAGCGTACCGCACATGAGCTTTGTGTGGGGCGAAGATAACGTCAACTTCCTGCGCGCGCGCTACGCCGCTCTGCAGCAGAGCGAACTGTTCCGCGGTATTCGCTATTCCGAAGATCATCAGCAGATTAAAGAGTGGGCTCCGCTGGTGATGGAAGGGCGCGATCCGCAGCAAAAGGTCGCCGCGACCCGTACCGAGGTCGGCACCGACGTCAACTACGGCGAAATTACCCGTCAGCTGATTGCCGGCCTGCAGACCCACGCTAACTTCTCCTTACAGCTTGGCACCGTTGTGCGTCGCTTCAAGCGCAACGCCGACAAGAGCTGGACGGTCACCCTGGCGGATGCGAATAACCGTCGCCAGAAGCGGGTGATTAAAGCCAAATTTATCTTTATCGGCGCCGGCGGCGCGGCGCTGACGCTGCTGCAGGAGACCGGTATTCCTCAGGCTAAAGAGTACGCGGGCTTCCCGGTTGGCGGCCAGTTCCTGGTGTGTGAAAACCCGGAAGTGGTTAACCACCACCTGGCAAAAGTCTACGGTCAGGCCGAGGTTGGGGCGCCGCCGATGTCGGTGCCGCATATTGATACGCGTATTATTGACGGTAAGCGAGTGGTGCTGTTTGGACCGTTTGCCACCTTCTCCACCCGTTTCCTGAAAAACGGCTCTTTGTGGGATCTTCTGGCATCGACCAACACCTCAAATATTCTGCCGATGCTCAACGTCGGTTTGGATAATTTCGATCTGGTGAAATACCTGATTAGCCAGGTGATGCAGAAAGATAAAGATCGCCACGAGGCGCTGCGCGAATACTATCCGGAAGCGAATAAAGGCGACTGGCGCCTGTGGCAGGCCGGTCAGCGCGTGCAGATCATTAAGCGCAACGGTAAGAAGGGCGTGCTGCGTCTGGGAACCGAAGTGGTCAGCGATGATGACGGTACCGTTGCGGCGCTGCTGGGCGCCTCGCCCGGCGCCTCGACCGCCGCGCCGATTATGCTGCAGCTGATGGAAACGGTCTTTAAGGATAAGGTTCATTCAGCCGCCTGGCAGGCGAAGCTGAAAACGATCGTTCCCTCCTATGGCCTGCGTCTCGACGGCAATTCCGCGGCAATTGAGCAGGCGCTGGCGTGGACCAGCGAGGTTCTGCAGCTGCGCTATGAGCCGGTTTCGGTCGCGGATAAAGCCCCTCAGGCAGAGCTGAAACCGCTGACGGATAGCAAACCGATAGCGGATATCGCGCTGTAGAAGGCGAAACCGGCGGCCCTGGCCGCCGGTTTCTTATCCTCTGCGGCTAGCGCTCGACGGCATTACCGATAGTTTCGTCTGCTCGCCAGATTCGGTACTTCACTTGTACGTTATCCGGCGTGTAAACCACGACCGGCAGCCTGCTGTTGTAACGCAGCATGCCAGCGTCACCCAGCCCTGCGGTGACAAACTTCTCCACCTTCTTCCCGTCCGGGCAGGCCATCATGGTCGAAACAGGCGACGTCACTTTATCAAAGACGAAATAGTCGTAGCCCCAGCCTTCCAGGGTTTTGCTTTCCAGCTGACCCCCCAGGCGATGGCGGTTGCAGTCGACTTCCAGCGTCTGGCCAATCAGCAGCTCAACTTTATAGGCCGATTCGTCCTGCTGCGGCGGCAGCTGGATCACCTGACGCTTCATGCCTTTCTCCGCTTGCGGATAGGGCGCAATCTTTTCCAGAGGCTGTTCGGCGGCCAGTGCGCTGGTGGAGACACAGGCAACGGTCAGCAGGGAAACAGCAAACGTAGCGATTTTTTTCACGATCGATCATCCTTTGTTATCGTTCTTCAACGCTAAAAGACTATCACTGTTTACGCTATTGGTAAGAGTTATTTACCAATATTTGCATATAAAATAGCGTGATATGCTGCTTTATTGTTTCGGTGTATAGGAATTTACTGAAACTAATCTTAACTAAAGAACTATTATCCACTGGGTTTTATAGGTTTATCGCACCACGCTTTTATTCGTGAAACCAGCATTGATAATCATCAATGAAAAACTTAATTTTCGCATGAAATTATTTCAGTCGCGCCGCGTAATATTCACCGCTTAGAATGATTTACCAGGGAAATTAATTGAAACGGAATTGTTATTAAAATTAGATTATTTATATGAGTGATGAAAGATGAAAGTGAATAAAGTCATGTTGGTCGCGGTACTGGGGATGACGGCAGCCTTAGCGGGCTGTACCTCCGAGGCGCAGCGTTTAGCCAGCTGTGAAGCCAAAGGCGTATCGAAAGATACCTGTTATTTAGCTGAGCAAAATAAACAAGCAGCCCTTAACGCCGCCTATGAGAAACAGGCGATGGAGAACGCTGCCAGCACCGTACAGCACGCACAAGGCGCTAAGGGTAACGTAAAGCACTTTGCGGGGATGGAGATCAAGTCTACGAGTACCGGCATTACCGTTGACGGTAAACCGGCGGCGGTGATTGAGAAGGAGCCTAAGGCAACGGTCTACCAGCAGGGGCTGTACAATTTTATTGTTTATACCAACGGCAAGATAGCGGTGACTGAAAACGGCACTTTCAAAGGCTACGCAAAATAAGAGTATGGTTCGTGCCGCGGACGCCAGGAGGGGCAGGCGGCTCCTCCTGGTTTTTGTCAGCCGCCTAAGGCTGTTGACGTCGCGCCGCTAACGGCTTACTCGTCGCGGGGTAGCTTGCCTTCCTCGATAAATTCTTCATCAATTTCATCGGTATTGCCGGCGTGTTCGCGGCCTGAGAGCAGATTCCAGCAGGCGATAAACAGCGCGGCGATCAGCGGACCGATCACAAAACCGTTAATACCGTAAATCTCCATTCCCCCGAGGGTGGCGATCAGAATCATGTAGTCCGGCATTTTTGTATCTTTACCTACCAGCAGCGGACGAAGGATGTTGTCCACTAGCCCGATAACGATCACGAAGAAGCCGACGACAAACGCCCCTTGCCATACCTGATCGGTTGCGAAGAGGAAGATGGCCGCGGGAACCCAGACGATGGCTGAACCTACCGCCGGGATCAGCGACAGAAACGCCATGATCGCCCCCCATAAAATGCTGCCGTCAATTCCGGCAACGTAGAAGGCAATTCCGCCCAGGATGCCCTGGACCAGAGCGACGGCGACAGTACCCTTCACGGTTGCCCTGGCGACGGCGGCAAATTTGGCAAACAGGTGCTGCTTAACGTAATTCGACAGCGGCAGGGATTCGAGGATCAGCAGCACCAGGTATGGGCCATCCTTGAGCAGGAAAAACAGCAGGTACAGCATGACGCCAAAGCTAACGGTAAAGCCGAACGTCCCTTTACCAATCAGAAATGCGCTGCCGGCCAGGTACTGGCCTCCTTTAAGCGCCGCGTCTGAGAGCTGTTTCTGAATCTGATCGGCGCTGTCGAGATTGTGCTCAGAGAGGAAGCTTCTGACCCACTCCGGGAGATGGGCAAACAGGCTCGCCACTACCGCCGGAAACTGGGTGTCATTGTGCTCAAGCTTGGTGTAAACCACGTTCAGCTCGAGCGCCAGAGAGGAGATAATAATCGCCAGCGGGGTGAAGACAATCAGGCAGATAATCGCCACGGTGAGCAGTGAGGCCAGGCCATTACGTTCACCAAGCTTAGCGCGGAGCTTGTTCTTCACCGGATTGAAGATCACGGCCAGAATCGCCGCCCACAGAATGGCTGAGTAATAGGGAGAAAGAACATCAAAAAAGGCAAGGCTGACTATCAGCAGAATCAGGATAAAAAATCCCTTGGTAATTCCATTAACTCTCATATTTATCTTCCTGGCGTATGACTGATACAGTCGAATGATAGAAGCTATTCCTCTATTTACAATCAGCGGTATCGGAGTTTATTTTGCGCTACGGCTCAAGAGCGGCGCCGCGGGCAGGTTCGCGCCAGCTTTCGGGCACAAAGAACCGGCCAGGGGATATTTTATAGGTTCTGATACGCAGGAATAGCGAGGAAGTGTGGGGTTATTGTCCGGGCTCACTTGTTGACGCCCTGGCGAAAACAGGCATAAAAAACCAGCCTTAAAAGGCTGGTTTCTCGGAGTGATTTGGTCGGCACGAGAGGATTTGAACCTCCGACCCCCGACACCCCATGACGGTGCGCTACCAGGCTGCGCTACGTGCCGACACGTGGCGGTAATATTACCCGTTCTCCTGGCGAATGCAAGCGGGGAACGACCAATTGATTCATAATTAATCAATCAGTTAGCGATAAAGCGCTTTTCATCCGTCAGGATCTGCAGCAGCAGGCTGAGCTGCGGTTTGCGATTGTCGATCTTCTTACCGTCGCTATTCCAGGTGCTGTAGGTTCCGTTGTGGTTCAACACCACGGTGACTTCCGGTGAGGTGACCGCCAGCGTATCGCTGTTCGCCGCGGTGACCCAGCCGCGGCGGCGCGCAGGGCTAAACAGGTCCTCACCCTGCGAATACTCGTTCGCCGGGGTAGAGACGTGCAGCAGGCGCTGCATCAGCGTGGTCATCACGTCTTTGTTATCGGTCAGCGTCGCGATATTCTGCGCCGGAATGCCCGGCCAGTGAATCACCAGCGGAACCTGCAGCTGATCTCTCGACCAGTCAAACTTGCCGTGCTGAGGATTAAGCGGCATGCCGTGACCGGCGGTGACGATAACCACCGTGTTATCCAGCTTGCCCGCCTCGCGAAGGGCGCTGAGCACCCGGCCAATCTGCGTATCGACATCACCCGCCGCGCGGCTATAGCGGCGCACGAAGTTCTGCTGCTGGCCGTCGTCAAGCGAGGTGCCGTTGAGCGAAATCCACGAGAACCAGCGATTTTCATCCTGAGCGTAGCGATTCAGCCAGCCAATCCACTGGTTTGCCGTCTGCTCATCGCTTTGGGTTTTGGCGACCGGCAGCGAGAAGTCCGACAGCAGCGCCTGGCGATAGAGCGGGCTGCTGAAGCCGTCGGAAGAGAACAGGCCCAGCTGATAGCCCTGCTGGTTGAGCGCGGTAATCAGCGCGGCCGGAATACGGGCCGACAGCACGCCGTCCATATAGCCTGGTGAAATGCCGTAGAACAGGCCAAAAATACCGTTATCGGTGCTGTTGCCTGAGCTCATATGCTGGGTAAAGTTGACGCTATCTTTGGCGAAGCTGGCAAGCTCCGGCATATTCTTCTCGAAACGCGAGTAGTTCAGGTTATCAACGGTAATCAGCAGCACGTTATAGCCGGCGCCGAGGTCGCGATAGCGCAGATCGCTCAGCGGATACTGGACGGAGACGGCTTCCGGAGCGCCTTGCTCCACCAGACGACGCTGGTAGTCCTGCGCATCCAGCAGGCCGTGTTTCTCAAGGAAGCGGCGCGCGGTCATCGGATAGGAGAGCGGCAGGTTCGCCCGCTGCATGGTAATCGGACGATAGAAATTAGCATCCGCCCAGATATAGATCAGGTGGCTGCTGATAAAAGAGATAAAGAAAAGCCAGGCAACGGGGCGCGCGTAGTGGCGGCGACGCGTCAGGCTGCGCAGCTTCTGCCAGCTCCAGGTCGCAAAGAGCATTTCCAGCAGGAAGATAATCGGCACGCTGATAAACATCAGCTGCCAGTCCCGCGCCATCTCGTTCTGATCCGGGTTGATAACCAGTTCCCAGACGATAGGGTTGAGATGCAGGTGGAAGCGGGTGAAAACTTCGCTATCAATCAGCAGCAGCGTCATTCCCACGGTGGCCAAAATGACCGACAGGAAGCGCATAAGCCGCTGTGATATCACGACAAAGGTCAGCGGAAAGAGGATCAGTACGTAGCTGGTAAAGACCAGGAAACTGAAGTGACCAACGAGGCTGACGTACGAAAAAATGCGTCCGCCCAGCGTCGTTGGCCAGTCGGCGACAAAAAGATAGCGGCTGCCGAGCACCATAGCCAACAACATGTTGAACAGGGCGAACCAGTGCCCCCAGCTGACCATCTGGGAGACTTTTTCTCGGTAGGGCTGACGAAGAGTCACCATATAAAGTTGTTGGTTATCCTTAGTGCGCCGGGTCGTCGTTGATTGAGGACTGCAGAGCCTGGGCAAAAGAACGGGCGATCGCCTGACGCTGCGCCGGCGCGACGCTACTATTGATCAGGTTGGTCACCATATTGCCTAGCACCATCAGTGAAAGGTCAACGGGGGCTTTGTGTGTTTCCAGCACGTTGGTCAGCTCGCTGAGCAGCTGTTCGACGTGTTCATCACTATAGCGGGATAATTGCGGCATAAAAGTCAAAATCTGTTTGTTCGTGAAAGGGCAACATATTACCGTAGCAGCAGCTTTTTTTCCGCATTTTTTCGCCACGGCGCAAAAGCGCGCAGGATCGCGAGTCTCCGCTAGCCGAAGAGTCACGCGCCGGTTGCGTCGCCGTCCCGGCGGTGGTTGAATACCGCCCGGTCTAAAAGGAGAGTTTAACATGAGTCTGGATATCGACCAGATTGCCCTGCATCAGTTAATTAAACGTGATGAACAAAACCTTGAGCTGGTGCTGCGCGATTCGCTGCTGGAGCCGAATGCGACGGTGGTAGAGATGATGGCCGAGCTGCATCGTGTCTACAGTGCAAAAAACAAGGCCTATGGCCTGTTTAATGAAGAGAGCGAGCTGGCACAGGCGCTGCGCCTGCAGCGCAAAGGCGAAGAGGATTTTCTGCCGTTCAGCCGCGCGGCCACCGGTCGTCTGCGCGACGAGCTGGCGAAATATCCCTTCGCCGAGGGCGGGATCGTCCTGTTTTGCCAGTATCGCTATCTGGCGGTTGAGTATCTGCTGGTGGCGGTGCTGAACAACCTGAGCAGCATGCGCGTCAACGAAGAGCTGGATATCAGCGCCACCCACTACCTGGACATCAATCATGCCGATATTGTGGCGCGCATTGATTTAACCGAGTGGGAGACGAACCCGGAATCCACCCGCTATCTGACCTTCCTGAAGGGTCGGGTAGGGCGTAAAGTCGCCGATTTCTTTATGGATTTCCTCGGTGCCAGCGAAGGGCTGAACGCCAAAGCGCAGAACCGCGGCCTGCTGCAGGCGGTGGATGATTTTGCCGCCGACGCGCAGTTGGATAAGTCCGAGCGGCAAAACGTGCGTCAGCAGGTTTACGCCTACTGCAGCGAGCAGCTGCAGTCCGGAGAAGAGATCGAGCTCGAATCGCTCTCTAAAGAGCTGGCGGGCGTGAGCGAGAAGAGTTTCCAGGAGTTTACCGCTGAACAGGGGTATGAGCTGGAAGAGAGCTTCCCGGCGGATCGCAGCACTCTGCGGCAGCTCACCAAGTTTGCCGGCAGCGGCGGCGGGCTGACGATCAACTTTGATGCCATGCTGCTCGGCGAGCGCGTGTTCTGGGACCCGGCGACGGATACCTTAACCATTAAGGGCACGCCGCCGAATCTGCGCGATCAGCTCCAGCGCCGGACGTCCGGCGGCAGCTGAAGCTAAACGCTCCCCGGCTTCAGGCCGGGGGCGTTCTCCTCTCTCACTGCGCGCCAGCGTGGATCGTTTCAATGCCGCATTGTGCCAGCCGCGCCTGCAGCATCTCATCCACCGGGCTATCCACCACCAGCGTACCGGCAAGGCTCAGCTCGCCGATGGCAAAAGCCGACGCCGAATTCAGCTTCTCCTGCGACGCCATCACGATGGTTTCCGCCGCCCGCGCGGCCAGCGCCCGCTTAATGCCCGCTTCTTCATAGTCTCCGGTGGTGAAACCCGCATGATGATGTACTCCGGTGACGCCCATAAAAAACAGATCGGCGTTGATCCGCGCAATGCCTTCCAGCGCCGCGGCGCCGACGGCGACCAGCGAATGTTTAAACAAGCGGCCACCGATCAGGATCACCTCAACCAGCGGCCGATCGACCAGCGCGACGGCAATGCCGGGGCTGTGGGTCACGATGGTGCAGGCCAAATCGGCGGGCAGAAACTTCACCATCTCGGTGGTGGTGGTCCCGCCGTCAACGATAACCACCTGGCCTGGATGAATGAGCGCCGCCGCCCGGCGGGCAATCGCCTGTTTTGAATCGATTTGCACGTTTCTGCGCGTCGCTATCGGCGCGACGGCGGCCGAAGCCGGCAGCGCGCCGCCGTGAACCCGCTGGAGCTTCCCTTCCGCCGCCAGCTCGCGTAAGTCGCGACGAATGGAGTCCTCCGAGACGCTAAAACGCTGGCTGAGCTCCCCCGACATCACCTGCTTCTCGGCGGTGAGAATCTGCAAAATAAGCTGCTTTCGTTGGCTGGCAAGCATGCGGTTTCCTTCACGAATGATCTTGTTTGTGCCTGATTGTGCATGTTATGGTGCCTGTTGTCACCTGGTAAGGAGCAAAACATGCAAACTAACGCACCATACGTACGCAATATCCGCGAAACGCTGCTATCCGATAACTGGTATACGCTCAAAACATATACCTTTGAGCTGCTGCGGCGGGACGGGCGCTGGCAGGAGCAGAGCCGCGAAGCCTACGACCGCGGAAACGGTGCCGTTATTCTTCTCTACAGCCGCGAGAAAAAAACCGTGGTTCTCATCCGCCAGTTCCGCTTTCCGGTCTGGATTAACGGCCACGACGGATTTTTAATTGAGGCCGCCGCCGGACTGTTGGATAACGCCTCCCCGGAAGAGCGAATTATCGCCGAAGCGCAGGAGGAGACGGGCTTTCGGGTGACCCGCATTGAGCCCGTTTTTACCGCCTACATGAGCCCCGGCTCGGTCACGGAAAAGCTGTACTTTTTTATTGCCGAATATTCGCCTGACGATCGGCAAACCGGTGGCGGCGGGCTGGCGGAAGAGGGGGAAGATATCGAAGTGCTGGAGTGGCCGCTGGAGCAGGCGCTGCAGGCTATCCGCGACGGTGAGATCGTTGATGCCAAAACCATCATGCTGCTGCAGCACCTGGCGCTTAATTCAGCCTCGTTCTTTGCCACAGAACGGGCAAAGAACGATAGGGTTTAGCGCAGCTGGCGGGCGATGGCGCTGTACATCAGCGCGGCCTCCAGCGGCTGGGCGCTAAACGAAGGCTCCGCCTGCGGCCAGGTTGACCACTGGACGATAACCAGATGCTCAGCGCGATTGACCATAATCACCTGGCCATAGATGCCGAGCGCCCACAGGGAATCCTTCAACCCTTGCTGAGCCGTCGGTTCGACGTTTTTGGCATTAGCCGGAACGGCGTTATTCCACCACTGGAATCCGTAAATTCCCTCAGGATGCGCCGCGGAGACCGACTTCTGCGCCTGAGTCCAGTCGGAGGCCATATCGAACCAGCCGTCAGGCACCAGTGCTTTCCCGTTGGCCAGGCGCCCATCCCGGGCGACGAACTCACCGAAGCGTCCCCAGTCTTCAAGCGTGGCGTTGAAGCCGTGGGCGCCGACATCGTGCTTGCCTTGCTGATAGGCGTGCCACACGCCATCCTGGGCCATGCCGCCAGGCCGCCATAGCGTTTGCTCCAGCCAGGCGGCAAGGGACATGCCGGTTGCCCGCTCCACGATATCCCCCAGTAGCCACGCCCCGCCGGAGGAGTAGGACCACTGCTCCCCGGCTGGATGGGTGCGTTTCAGGGAAGCGACAATCTTCCTGACGCAGTCGTAGGCGCCCGGATGCGCCTCGCACTGGGTCAATCGGGCGAAGTGGGACTGCGGGTTGGTGTAGTCCTCATTCCACTCAACGCCGGAGGTGTGCTGAATCAGCTGACGGAGCGTCACGCCCTCCCAGGCCGTCCCTTTAAGGTCGGGTTCATAATCGGTCACCAGGTCATCTAAAGAGCGGATTTTTCCCTGCTGAATCGCAATACCGACCAGCGTGGAAACCACCGCTTTGCCGACCGATCGTGAGGTCCACAGGGTCGTATCGCTGTTGCCGGCGCCGAGATATTTATAGGCAATTTTGCCCTCTTTCAGTACCAGGAAGCCGGTAACGTTCTGGCGCTTCAGATAGTCCCGCAGGTTCCAGGTGTGGCCGTTTAGCGTATAGCTGGCGTCGGTCAGCTGCCGATCGGCCTGCTGGAGCGCAGCGGAGGCACCGTGGTGAAAGACATCCCCGGCATAGTTACGATAGTCGTTACGAAAACCAATCACCCGATCGGTCCGCTCCCAGGTGAGCATCTCTGTAGCCGCCGGCAGCGTTTTATCAAACGGCGTCGGGCAGGTATCGAGCAGCACGCCGCCGCACTCATGCTGCGGCTGGGCCTGCGCCAGCGCGGCGCCGGGCAGGGCGGTAAGCATCAGCGCCAGAGCCAGCGGTTTCATCGTTTTTATACTTGTCATCAGAAATTCCTTGTTAGCCATTACAACCCGATGCGCAGTATATAAATCGTCGGCCGCAGGCTAAAATCAGCCGATGGGGGATTTTCCCCCGCAAGGATGGGATGGTATGAAAACGCTGCAGTACTCTTTTGCGCAAATTGAGGCTTTCGCCACCGTCGCCGAAACGGGCTCGCTTTCGCGGGCGGCGATTCGCCTCGGCAAAGATCGCACGACGCTGCGCGATCTGCTGGATTATCTGGAAGATGCACTGGGCTACGCACTATTCCTGCGCCACGGACGCAGCCTGGCGTTAACCGCGGAGGGGGAGCAGCTTTTTCGCCAGGCGCATCTGCTGCTGCGTCAGGCGCAGGCCTTTGAATCCTTTGCCCGGACGCTGCCGGGCACGGCCTGGCAGGAGCTGAGGGTGGCGTACGATCCCTTCGTGCCGCGCGGCTTTCTCTGTGCGCTGGCCGATAATCTTGCGCAGCGTCAGCTGCGGATGAGCTGCTGGAGCGCATCGCGTCGCGAGGCCGAACAGGCGCTGGCCGACGGCCATGCCGACCTGGCGCTATGTCAGGCCAATAACCGCACCCTTGGCAGCGAGATGGAGTGGCGCGCGCTGGGGACCGTTGAGCTGGGATTTTATGCCGCAGAGCGGCTGTTTGCCGGCTATGCGAGGCCGCTGACGCTGCTGAACCTGGCGCTGGTACCGCAGCTGGTGATGCATCGTCGCTCTGACGATCAGATTGCCCGCCGGCTGCAGATCTCCGGCCATACGCAGTATATGAATGAAATCACGCTGCTGCGTCACGCCATGCAGCAGGGGCAGGGCTGGGGATTTTTGGCCGATCACCTTCAGGCGCAGCGCTGGGATGGGGTGAGTAAAATCGACACCGAGGTCGGCAGTCAGGGGCTGAACGTCACGATGGTGATGCTCTGGCAGCCGGGCATGAACAAACACCAGGATCTGAAGACGGTTATCGATTTAGCACCGGCTCTGTGGGCGCAAATCACATAACAAAACGCCCCGGACCTTGCGGACCGGGGCGCTTCATACAACAACTGCTATCGGCTATTAAGCGCGAACGAAGTCGATGTGAGACAGTTTTGGCTTGAACGGGTGACGCTGAACAGCCTGAACCTTAACTTTCTCTTCTTTGCCATCGAGAACGATGGTCAGAACTTCACCGTAGAACTCAGCTTTACCCTGAATGTTCCACAGTTTGTCCTGGTCCAGCTCAATTGCTACCGGAGTAGCTTCGCCGCCATAAATGATGGCCGGGAATTTATTAGCTGCACGCAGGCGGCGGCTCGCACCCTTACCCTGCTCTTTACGTACTTCTGCGTCGATAGTAAACATTGATGTCTCTCTATATTTAAATCCTGCTACAGGCGACCCAGCAGCAGGCAGATGATCTGCTTTGCGAATGCAAAAGCGGGCGGCATTATAGCCGCCTGAGGTTTTTACGGCAATCAAAACCTCAGCCTTAATGTCGATCAGCGCAGTTCGTTGGCCCGGCGGAAGCGTCCCTGGTAGTCGAACATTTTCTCCCGCACCTGCCAGTATTGCCCCTTCATGCGGGCGACGACAAAGTCAGGATGGCGCAGCAGCGCCTGCTGAGCAAGGATATCGGCAGCGGTTATCCAGCGCAGCGGCACGCCGGGCGTGCGGGTGTGTGGGCGAATAAACAGCTGTTCAAACGCGGTGCGCTGGGCGGGGGTCTGCAGGCGGAAGCGCTCGCTGACGTCGGCACCGTCTTCATCGTAGTAGGTGATTTTCAGCCACGGGCCTTTGTCGTCGGCGCCGTGCTGCAGATCCATGCCGCTGCAGCGCAGCACCAGCGCATCTTTGAGCTTCAGCGCCGCCTTCAGCATATCATCGGGATCGACGAGGATCGTGTCGCACTCGCGGCAGCGGCGGGCGGCGATATCGTTCTCCGCATTACACTGCGGGCAGTTCTTAAAGCGAAAACGAAAGTCGCACTGCTCGCGATGGCCGTCATCATCCTCAAACCAGCCCTGACAGCGGCGGCCAAAATGTTCTATCAGCGTGCCGTCGGCGGTGGTTTTACCCCAGAAGGTATTGGCAAAACCGCAGGCCGGGCAGAAGACCTGCACCGGCACGTTGTCGCTCTTACCTTTAGGCGCCCCGACTTCGGGCGCGTAGAGGTCGTGCGGGTTGCCGGCATAGTCGAGGATCAGGCAGTCGGTCTTTCCCGGCGCCAGGCGCAGGCCGCGACCGACGATCTGCTGATAGAGGCTGACCGACTCGGTCGGGCGCAGAATGGCGATAAGATCGACATGCGGGGCGTCAAAGCCGGTGGTCAGCACCGCCACGTTGACCAGATAGCGGTATTGCTGGGTTTTAAACGATTCAATAATGCGGTCGCGCTGCGGACCCGGTGTTTCGCCGGTAATCAGCTCGGCCTCGCCTGCGGGCAACAGACCGGTGATTTCCCGCGCGTGCTCCACCGTGGAGGCGAAAATCATCACCCCTTTTCGCGTCTGGGCAAACTCAACGATCTGGCTGACGATATGCGGCGTAATGCGCTGCTGTTTTTTCAGCTCGTGATTGAGGTCGGCTTCGCTGAACAGGCCGTTGCTCTGCGCCTGAAGGCGGCTGAAATCGTACTGCACTACCGGCATATCGAGCCGCTCCGGCGGCGTCAGATAGCCGTGTTTAATCATGTAGCGCAGCGGCAGTTCATAGATGCAGTCGCGAAACAGCGCCTTCTCGTCGCCGCGCACCATGCCATGATAATGGAACTGATAAATCCAGCCCTTGCCGAGGCGAAACGGCGTGGCGGTGAGCCCAAGCAGGCGCAACTGCGGGTTGACCTGCCGCAGGTGGGTGATAATTTGCTGGTACTGGCTATCGTCGTCATCGCTGATGCGGTGGCACTCATCGACGATCAGCAGCGAGAACTCTCCCTGGAAATGCTCAAGATTGCGGGCAACCGACTGCACGCTGCCGAAAACCACCTTACCGTGGCTCTCTTTCCGCTTCAGTCCTGCGGCGAAAATATCGGCTTCCAGCCCGAGGGCAAGATATTTAGCGTGGTTTTGCGCCACTAGCTCTTTGACGTGCGCCAGAACCAGCACGCGGCCGCGGGCCAGGCGCGCCAGTTCGGCAATGACCAGGCTTTTGCCTGCCCCGGTTGGCAGGACGATAGCGGCGGGCTCATGGTGGCGACGAAACCAGGCTAAGGTGGCATCGACCGCCTCTTTTTGGTAGGGGCGTAGTGTAAAATTCATGGCTTCACAGGCGTTAATTAACTCGCAAATAGTATGCCACGAATCTTTTCCCTTGAGTGGCGTTAAGAGCCCGTTATACTAGCCAATGAATTTCTTCTTTTTCGGGCGCTTGCCCGCTCCAGCATTATTACAGGCTAAAAAAATCTCATGCGACTTGATAAGTTTATCGCTCAGCAACTTGGCGTCAGTAGGGCTATTGCCGGACGTGAAATCCGCAGCAGCCGCGTTCTCGTGGATGGTGAAATCGTGAAAGACGCTTCGTTCAAGCTCCAGCCGGAGCATGACGTTGAGTATGACGGTAATACGCTTACCCAGCAGAACGGCCCGCGCTACTTTATGCTTAACAAGCCGCAGGGTTATGTGTGTTCTACCGACGATCCGGATCACCCAACGGTGCTCTATTTTCTTGACGTGCCGGTGGCGCACAAGCTGCATGCCGCAGGGCGTCTGGATATCGATACCACCGGCCTGGTGCTGATGACCGACGACGGCCAGTGGTCGCACCGTATAACCTCTCCACGCCATCACTGCGAAAAGACCTATCTGGTGACGCTTGAAAACCCGGTCGCTGAAAACACCGCGGAGCAGTTCGCCGAGGGCGTTCAGCTGCACAATGAAAAAGAGCTGACCCGGCCGGCGGTTCTCGAAGTGATTACCCCGATGGAAGTTCGGCTGACCATCAGCGAAGGGCGCTACCACCAGGTTAAGCGGATGTTTGCCGCCGTGGGCAACCACGTTGTCGGCCTGCATCGTGAACGAATCGGCGCTATCGCGATGGACGACTCTCTGGCGCCCGGCGAGTATCGCCCGCTGACGGAAGAAGAGATTGCCAGCGTTGGCATTCAGCATGCACGGAGTAAAACGTGACGGCAAAGCAGAATTCTTCCCTGGGGATTGTGTTTATTCTTGGCCTGCTGGCCATGCTCATGCCGCTGTCGATCGATATGTATCTCCCGGCTCTGCCGGTGATCTCAGCGCAGTTTAACGTGCCGGACGGCAGCGCGCAGATGACGCTCAGTACCTATATTCTGGGCTTTGCCTTTGGCCAGCTGCTGTACGGCCCGATGGCCGACAGCATCGGCCGTAAGCCGGTTATCCTCGGGGGGACGCTGATTTTTGCTGCCGCCGCGGTGGCCTGCGCGCTGTCGCAGACCATCGAAATGCTGATCACCATGCGTTTCTTCCACGGCCTCGCGGCGGCGGCGGCGAGCGTGGTGATTAACGCCCTGATGCGCGATATTTATCCGAAAGAAGAGTTTTCGCGGATGATGTCGTTCGTGATGCTGGTCACCACCATCGCTCCGCTGGTCGCGCCGATGGTGGGCGGGGCGGTGCTGGTGTGGTTCAGCTGGCATGCGATATTCTGGATCCTTGCGGTGGCGGCGCTGCTGGCTTCGGCAATGATCGCGTTCTTCATCAGCGAGACCCTGCCGCCGGAGCGGCGGCAGAAGTTCCACATTCGCACGACTCTCGGCAACTTTGCCACCCTGTTCCGCCACAAGCGCGTGCTGAGCTATATGCTGGCGAGCGGCTTCAGCTTTGCCGGGATGTTCTCATTTCTGAGCGCTGGCCCGTTTGTTTACATCAAGATTAACCACGTTTCCCCGCAGCACTTTGGCTACTATTTTGCACTCAACGTGGCCTTCCTGTTCGTCATGACCATGATTAACAGCCGCTTTGTCCGGCGGGTTGGCGCGCTGAATATGTTCCGCGCCGGGCTGTGGATCCAGTTCGCGATGGCCGTGTGGATGGTGGTCTGCGCGCTGTTTGATGTCGGCTTCTGGGCGCTGGTGTTCGGCGTGGCCGCGTTTATTGGCTGCGTGTCGATGGTCTCCTCGAACGCGATGGCGGTCATTCTCGATGAGTTCCCGCATATGGCCGGGACGGCCTCTTCGCTGGCGGGAACCTTCCGCTTCGGCATCGGCGCGATTGTCGGGGCGTTGCTGTCGATGGCAACCTTCACCACCGCCTGGCCGATGCTGATCTCTATCGCTTTCTGCGCCAGCAGCTCCATTCTCTTCTACCTCTACGCCAGTCGGCGGCGAAAAGTCGCGCTTTGAATCGCATTTAAAGGGGCTATTTCAGCCCCTTTTTTGATGCATATCAACCGCGGCGGGCTTCGTTATTCTGCTATTTGTTTCTTTTATGTAAAATCAATTAGTGTAAAAAGTCGCAATGTTGCGATAAAAAAGTTGTTTTGGATCACAGAAACGGGTACATATAGCCCCGATCTGTTCCGCAGCGAAACTATAAAGTTCCGGATAATAAGCGGTTAACCCCGGCTCCGCGCCGGTGTAAACGTTTTCCACGCTGATACAGGACTAGTTGTCAACAATGTGTTAATATTGATGTAAATTTATTGTGAAGCATTTTGCTTCCGGGGAAAACCAGGTGAATACACAGCAACTCTCTATCGTACACCGACTGCCGCAAAGCTATCGCTGGCTGGCCGGTTTTGCGGGTTCAAGAGTTGAACCGATTCCGCAAAACGGCGCGCAGAGCGAAAATAGCCTCGTGGCGCTGAAGTTACTCAGCCCGGACGGCGAGAAAGCGTGGCCGGTTATGCATAAGCTTAGCCAGGCGCTCAGCGACATCGAAGTCGATTGCTCCATCGTTGAGTGTGAAGGGGAACCGTGCCTGTTTGTCAACATGCAGGACGAGTTCGCCGCCACCTGTCGTCTGAAAAATTTCGGCGTAGCCATTGCCGAGCCCTTCTCCGGCAACAACCCGTTCTGACCGTCAGCCCAGCGCCAGCAGCTGGCGGGTATACTCCTGCTGCGGAGCGGTAAATACGCGCTCACACTCTCCCTGCTCGACCACCTCTCCTTGCCGCAGCACCATCACCTGATGGCATAGCGTCCGCACGACGCGCAGATCGTGGCTGATAAAAATATAGGCCAGCTGATGCTTTTGCTGTAAAGCTTTCAGCAGGGCTAAGATTTGCGCCTGCACGGTCTTATCCAGCGACGAGGTCGGTTCATCCAGCACGATAAGCTGAGGCTTAACGATCAGCGCCCGGGCGATGGCAATACGCTGCCGCTGGCCGCCGGAAAACTCTGCCGGGTAGCGCAGGCGCGTTTGCGCATCCAGCCCCACCTCTTGCATCACCTGAATGACCGCCCGTTCGCGCTCGGCGGAGGTGAGCGTCGGCTGGTGGACGCGCAGCCCTTCCTCAATAATTTGTAAAACGTTTAGCCGCGGGTTCAGCGACGAGTTCGGATCCTGAAACACGACCTGCATCCGGCGGCGTAGCGGCAGCATCTGTCGACGGCTGCGACCCTGCAGCGTCTGGCCATCAAAGGCAATAATCCCTTCAGAGGCAATCAGGCGCAGCAGCGCCAGCCCGGTGGTGCTTTTGCCGGAACCCGATTCGCCCACCAGGCCCAGAGTTTCCCCCGCGCGTAGCTGAAAGCTCAGGGCGTTAACCACCCGATTATGCTCAACCACCCGGCGCAGAAGGCCTCGGCGAACCGGGAAGGCGACGCTGAGCCCGCTCGCCGCGAGCAGCAGCGGCGCATCGGGCGCCAGCGGAACCGGCAGCCCTGCCGGTTCGCTATCCAGCAGGCGGCGGGTATAGGGATGCTGAGGGGCCGAGAAAAGGGCGCGACAGCCGTTCTGCTCGACACAGCGTCCGTTTTGCATCACCGCCACGCGGTCGGCGAGCTGGCGGACGATGCTCAGGTTATGGGTGATAAACAGCAGCCCCATGTTCAGCTCCTGCTTCAGCTCCCGCAGCAGCTGCAGAATTTGCGCCTGCACCGAGACGTCCAGCGCGGTGGTCGGCTCGTCGGCAATCAGCAGCTCCGGGCGGGTGAGCAGGGCCATGGCGATCATCACCCGCTGGCGCTCGCCGCCGGAAAGCTGATGCGGGTAGTCCGCCAGCCGGCGAGGGGCCTGGCGAATGCCGACGCGCTCCAGGCAGTCGAGAATCTCTCCCCGGGCGGCTTCTTTGCGCATTCCGCGATGCAGAGAGAGCACTTCATAGAGCTGCTTTTCCAGGGTGTGCAGCGGATTGAGTGACACCATCGGCTCCTGAAAAATCATCGCAATACGGTTGCCGCGCACCCCGCGCAGGGTTCGCGCATCGGCATGCAGCAGCGACTGGCCGTGAAAGCGGATATCGCCACTGGGGTAGCTTACCGGCGGCGAGGGGAGCAGGCGCAGCACCGACAGCGCGGAAACGCTCTTGCCGGAGCCGGATTCGCCCACCAGCGCCAGGGTTTCCCCCGCCGCAATGTGCAGCGACAGTTCGCTGACGACGTTCTGGGTTTCGCCCTGCTGGCGAAAGGCGATGGAGAGATTGTCGATTTCTAACAGAGGCTGCGCCATGCTATACCGCCTTACTCGGGTCGAAGGCGTCGCGAACCGCTTCGCCAATGAAAATTAAAAGCGTTAACAGCACCGCGACGGACAAAAAGGCGGCGATCCCCAGCCACGGCGCCTGCAGGTTGTTTTTCCCCTGCAGCAGCAGCTCGCCCAGCGAAGGCGAGCCCAGGGGCAGGCCGAAGCCCAGAAAATCCAGCGAAGTCAGAGTGGTAATCGAGCTGCAGAGAATAAACGGCAGGAAGGTGAGGGTGGCAACCATCGCGTTGGGCAGCATATGGCGCAGGATGATGCTGCGGTCGTTAACGCCCAGCGCCTGCGCCGCGCGGATATAGTCGTAGTTGCGGGTGCGCAGGAACTCGGCGCGCACCACGCCCACCAGCGTCATCCAGCCGAACAGGACGGTAATCGCCAGCAGCCACCAGAAGCCGGGTTGCACGACGCTGGAGAGGAGAATAATCAAAAACAGCGTCGGCATTCCCGACCACACTTCAATAAAGCGCTGCCCCCAGAGATCGATTTTGCCGCCGTAATATCCCTGGATAGCGCCCGCCAGCACGCCGAGCACGCTGGAAAAGAGCGTTAGCAGCAGGCCGAACAGAATGGAGATCCGCGTTCCGTAGAGGATCCGCGCCAGCACGTCGCCGCCGTTGGCGTCGGTGCCGAGCCAGTTTTGCAACGACGGCGGCGAGGGGAAGGGGGATTGGGTCGCAAAGTTGATGGTCGTCGCCCCGAAGCGCACCGGCGCCCACAGCACCCAGCCGTGAGCCTCGAGCTGCTTCTGCAGCCACGGATCCTGATAGTCGGCGGCGGTGGCAAAGTCGCCGCCGAAGGTCTTCTCGCTATATTCTTTTAATAGCGGAACGTACAGGCTGCCGCGGTACTGCACCAGCAGCGGGCGGTCGTTGGCGATCAGCTCCGCGCCGAGGCTGCAGACGAAGAGGATTAAAAACAGCCAAAGCGACCAGTAGCCGCGGCGGTTGTGGCGAAAACGCGCCCAGCGGGCCTGGTTGACGGGACTCAAAAATGACATCAGCGGCCCTCAAAATCGATACGCGGGTCGACCAGCGTGTAGCAGATATCGCTGACGATATTAAGCAGCAGGCCAATCAGCGTAAAAATATACAATGTGCCAAACATCACCGGGTAGTCGCGCGAAACCGTCGCCTCATAGCCCAGCAGCCCGAGGCCGTTGAGGGAGAACATCACCTCAATCAGCAGCGAACCGGTAAAGAACATGCTGATAAACATCGCCGGGAAACCGGCTATAACCAGCAGCATGGCGTTGCGGAACACGTGGCGCCACAAAATCTGCTTTTCACTTACCCCTTTGGCGCGGGCGGTGACCACGTACTGCTTGCGGATCTCATCCAGAAAGCTGTTTTTGGTCAGCATGGTGAGCGCTGCAAAGCCGCCGATCACCGTCGCCAGCACCGGCAACGTAATGTGCCAGAGGTAGTCAAGGATCTTCTGATACCACGGCAGGCTGTCGAAATTGGCGGAGACCAGCCCGCGCAGCGGGAACAGGTCAAAATAGCTGCCGCCGGCGAAAATAACGATCAGCAGAATCGCGAACAGGAATGCCGGGATCGCGTAGCCAATGATAATCAGCGTGCTGCTCCAGATATCAAAATGGCTGCCGTTGCTGACGGCTTTACGGATCCCCAGCGGGATCGACACCAGGTAGATAATCAGCGTACTCCACAGGCCGAGGCTAATGGAGACCGGCATGCTGTTTTTAATCAGCTGCAGCACCGAGGCGCTGCGAAACAGGCTGTCGCCAAAATCAAAGCGCAGGTAGTCGCCGAGCATTTTCAGGTAGCGTTCGTGGATGGGTTTATCAAAGCCGTAGCGATGGGTTATCTCGGCGATGACCTCCGGGTCGAGGCCACGCCCGCCGCGATAGTGGCCCTCGCTGACGTTGCTTACGCCAGTGCGCGCGTGGCTGGCGGCCATTCCGCTGTCGCCCGCGCCCGGCATCCCGCCGTGATTGCCGAACTCAACGGCGGCAATGGCCTGATCGACCGGACCGCCGGGGGCAATCTGGACGATAAAAAAGTTGATCGTAATGATCGCCCACAGGGTGGGGATAATCAGCAGCAGTCGGCGGATCAGGTATGCGCCCATCGTCGTTCCTCAGCGTCTGTCCGCGGGCAGTTTTGCCGCTTTGTTAACGTCATACCACCAGCTGTCAAAGCCGGAGGAGTATACAGGCCGCGTTGACGGGAACGAGAACTTGTCCCAGCGGGCCGTTCTGTCCTGCGCCATATACCACATCGGCAACATGTAGTAGTTCCAGGTGAGCACCCGGTCCAGCGCGCGGCCCAGAGGCAGCAGCTTCTGCTCGTTGCCCTGCCAGCGAATAATCTGCGCGATAAGGCTATCCACGACCGGGCTTTGCACCCCCGGCGCGTTGTAGCTGGAGTGAATATAGGCCGAGTCCCAGGAAACCTGCAGGTCGGTGCCGGGCCACGGCGTCGCCCGCCAGACCATCGGCATCATATCGTAATCCCGGCTGCGGCGGCGATTGCTGTACTGGGAATTATCCACCTGGCGAATATCCATGGTGATGCCGAGACGGCGTAGGTTGTGCTGAAAGGGCAGCACCCAGCGATCGTTACCGCCGGCGGGCAGCAGCAGCTCAAAACGCAGCGGCTTCCCGGTTTTGCCGTTCACCCGGCGCTGGTTTTTCAACACCCATCCGGCCTTGTTGAGCAGGCTGTCCGCCTTTAGCAGATTTGCCCGATCGAAACCGCCGCCGTCGGATTGTGGCGGCTGATAGAGCGCGGTGAAGACCTCGGGCGGAAGATCGTTTTTCATCGGCGTCAGCAGGGCAAGCTCATCGGCATCGGGCGCCGCGCGGGCCGCGTATTCGGTATTCTGGAAGTAGCTGTTGGCGCGGCTGTAGGCGTTGTAAAACAGCGCCTTGTTCATCCATTCAAAATCGAAGGCGAGGGTAATGGCCTCGCGTACCTGACGATCGGCAAAAACCGGGCGCTGAATGTTGAAGGCCAGCCATTGGGTATCCTGCGCCGAGGTATTCTGATACTCATCCTTCACGATGTAGCCGCGCGTAAAGTTGCGTCCCACGTAGCGGGTGGCCCAGTTTTTGGCCATCGTCTCCTCCCGCCGGTCTACCGCCCCCGCCTTAAAGGCCTCAAAGGCGACGTTATCGTCGAGATAGTAGTCGTAGCGTAGCGTATCGAAGTTCCAGCGCCCGCGGTTGACCGCAAGATTGGCCGCCCAGTAGGTTTTAACGCGCGAGTAAACGATGTACTGACCCATCCGCCAGTCGGTAATACGATAGGGGCCGCTGGCCAGCGGCGGGGTGGAGAGCGGGTCGCTGAGCTTGTGATCCCGCCAGAACTTTTCCGGCATGACCGGCAGGGTGAACAGGCTGAGCATGTTCTCTTTGCCCGCCTGGCCGAGCTCGATGCGCACGGTGAGCGGGGCGATGGCCTTGACGCGGGTACCTTTGTAGAACAGGCGAAACTGCGGGACGCCTTCGGTCATAAACTTCTGGAAGGTAAAGGTGACGTCGCTGGCGCGGATCGGCGTGCCGTCATGAAAGCGGGCCTGCGGATTGAGGGTGACCTCAACCCACGAAAAGTCATCGGCGTAGCGCGCCCCGTCGGCGATCAGCGGATAGTAGCTGCCCGCTTCGTCGTCGGAGGTGGTGAACAGCGTATCGTACAGGGCATCGGTACGCACGCCGGGGTTACCGCGCAGCGCGTAGCGGTTGAAGTTGTCGAAGGTGCCAATGGAGGTGAGCGTGATGCCGCCGCCTTTTGGCGCCGCCGGATTGGCGTAGGCGAAATGGCTAAAGCCGTCAGGGTATTTCGGCTCGCCAATAATGGCGAAGCTGTGGCTCTCTTTCACGGCCTGCGCCTGACCGTTAAGGCTGATAAAGGTAATTAATATCAGACAGATACGCGAAAACATAGCCAGGTTGTTATCCTCTGTCGGTGGGCCCAGAGCGGGCCCGTCCATAGATTAAATCATCATCAGCGCTCGGCGGCGGCGAAGTATTTCGCCGGTTCGTCGTGCGCGGTGAGCAGCGTTTCCAGCGGCAGAGGCCGGCTTATCCAGTAGCCCTGCAGGTAGTGCACGCCGTGCTTGCGCAGCCACTCCGCTTGTTCAGGCGTTTCAACCCCTTCGGCAACGGTCAGGAGCTGCAGGCGGCGGCTTAGCGTCAGCACGGCATCAAGCACCGGCGAAGTGACGGTTTCGGTGCCGATAGCCTGCACGAAGCCGCGATCGATTTTCAAAAAGTCGAAGTTGTAGCGTTCAAGATAAATCAGCGCGCTGTGGCCGGTGCCAAAATCATCAATCGCAATTTCAAAGCCCTGTTCGTGCAGCCAGTCAAAGATGGCCAGCGATCGGTTCTTATCGATCATCGCGCGTTCGGTTATCTCCAGCACTACGCTAAAGTGGTTGGCCGGCAGGGCGGCGGCAAACTGCCGTAAATCCGACTTAAAGCTGTCGGCGTGCAGGTGGGCCGGGGAGATATTCAGGCCGAGCTTGCTCCCCGCCGGGAAGATCTTTTGCAGCGTTGGCGCATCGCGCGCGATCAGCGCCAGCAGATGGTGGGTCAGCGGCACGATCATCTGCTGGGTTTCAGCCAGGTTGATAAAGACGTCCGGGGGAATCTCGCCGGCGACCGGATGGCGCCAGCGCATCAGTACCTCAACGCCGCTAATGTGCAGGGTATCGGCTTTGACGACCGGCTGATAGACAATGTAAAACTGGTCGTTCTTTATTCCCATCAGGATTGCTTTTCGCGGATCGGACTTGATCGTTAGCACGTAATAGCCCAGCAGTCCCGCCAGCAGCCCGCATACCACGCCCAACAGCAGGGCGTACTGGGTGTTTTCAGCCAGCCAGCTGTTGGCGTAGAGGTAGACCTTGAGCGGCAGCTCCTTGATCTGCACTGCGCGAATCGGCTCGGAGAGCATCGCTTGCGGGTTAACCAGCCTGTTGCTGAAGGTCGAAATAGCGCTGTTGTTGACCACCAGCGCGATGCCGCTGAAGTCATTTTGCCGGGCGGAATAGAGAATATAGGGCGTCAGGTTGGTATTAATTGACACGAAGATACCGTCGTTACCGCCGTGTGGGCTGCGTACCCACATCGCCAGCGCCGAGCTTTTTGGCATCATCGGCGTACCCGGAAGAATGGCCATATCAACGGGTTTAGTGATATCGAGCTGCGGAATAAGCTGCTCCAGGGGCGTCTTCATGGGGCCGGTTGCCGAGGAGCAAAACGCCTGACCATTTTTAACCAGCAGAAACGCCCGCACGTTTGGGCTGAATGCGGCATGCGCGGTCAGGCCCGACGCGACATTCTCACACTCCCGGTCGACCAGCGGCTGCAGCTCGGCGATGGTCTGATTAAGCTGGTGGAAATACTCATTCAGGTAGACGTTGACGTTATTGATGATGGAGTCAAAGCGTTCAGAGCGGTTGTGGTAGATAACCATAAATTGAATGCTACCGACCAGCAGGGCGACGATAACTCCAATCAGTGTGCTGGCCAGCCAGATTTTACGCCGGGGTGAGAAGTAGCGGGTAAGCATAGGCTATAGTCAGTCCGTGTTTATGAGGCGCGCTAATGGGGTGACAGAAAAACGATTTCACCGTTTCCATTTAAAGACATAGCTTATATTGCGGCTTTGCGAGGCGATGAGCAAAAAAAACACTGCCTTGGCAGTGTTTTTTAATTTCCGTTCGTCAGCCAAGGGAAAACTGACGATGGAAGAGATTACGAACGGCTCAGTACACGGCGCGCTTCGTTATAGCGCTTTTTCCAGTACGGCTCGTTCATGCTGGAGATGGTCACACCGCTGCTGGTGGAAGCATGAACGAACTGGTTGTTGCCGATGTAGATACCCACATGGCGGCCAGTGGAACCCGCTCTGAACAGGACTAAATCACCCGTGCGCAGCTGGGAACGTGAAATCGACTTGCCGGAATCCCGCTGCTCGGAAGTTGAGCGCGGCAGTTCCAGACCAAACTGTTCGCGGAAGGTGCGCTGCACGAATGCCGAACAGTCGATGCCTTTCCGGGTGCTACCGCCAAGGCGGTAACGCACGCCTTTCCAGCTAGCATACTGGTCCATCAAACGGGACTTAACGTCCAGATTGCTAACCATTGTTTCAAATTCATCCTGAGAGGCTTGCAGTGATGATAAATCGCCACTACCCACACCAAGCGTCTCAGAATGCATATTCTTTGCGGTACTACTTGTTGTCGAACTACAGGCAGAGAGCAAAACTGCCACTGCTATCGCGGGAACGACCCGCAGGATATATCTCAAAATCGGCTGAGATTTGACCATGTTGTGTGTTTTCCCTTGTTGTCCTTAACGACAATGTCGTTATAAAAAATGCCAAACGTGTTAGAGCCTAAATACCTGGCAGCAATGAGACAATTCCTTAAATCTAAATTTGTGCAGTAACGCACAATTTAATTCTGATGCCGGTTTTACGTTGCTGGAAAGGCAAAACGAGAATGAGATTACCCTATCAACACTGGGATGGCGAGCGGTTTTGCGAGATTTCTTATAAGAATTTTTGCGACAAAAAGTGAAACATCGGGAAAGGCCAAAATAGCGGCAGAGATGGGTGAAAAATACGCAATTACCTCATTTCTAAGACGATTAATGTGACAGAAAGATGATTGTGGGGATAAAAAAGGCGAAACTTAAAAAAAGGGACCGAGAACGATCCCTTATGGATATTTAATAATATGCGACGGGGATGTTAATTTTTGTGCATTCCAGCGGGCAGGGTCCGGTCGAACCAGGCAATCATTTTGTCGCTCAATGGCGTCAGCAGAACCCAGGGAGCGCCGACCAGCAGCGCGGTTAATGAACCGACGGCAATATCGGTAAACCAGTGGGCGCCAATCATCACTCGCGGGAAGGCAAACACAACGAAAATGGCGAGGGAAATAGCAAACGCCCGACGGCCAAAATAGCGCCACATGAAGGTGGCGAAAATCAGCAGCATCATCCCGTGATCGCCCGGGAAGCTATCCTTTGAGGCATCTTTGGTCGGGAATGAGACCACGTCGCTGACCTTAACGATACCGCTAAACGAGAGCGACGGGCTGGCGCGTTTAACCGGCATCAGATGCTGCGCCAGCTGGTTTATCACCACCGCCGACAGCAGCATGACCAGGCCGATGATGACGATTCGCCGGCGGCCGGCGCTTTGCTCCTTCAGCCAGAAGCTCAGCATCACGGCTCCCATCGCCAGCAGAGAGCAGGCGTCGAAAGCGCGGTTGTTGATAATCGCCAGCAGCCAGGTATAGCCGCGGTTGACGCCGACGTTGTGGTTAAAGAAGTGGAAAATGGCGGAATCCAGCGGAAACCACAGCCCGTGGTTGGCGGGCAGATACCATGATAAAAAAAGCGCAATGCCCGCGGCGTTAAGCAGCAGGATAAGGGGGATTCGGGTTTTATTCATAACGGTCGCATATTGTGTAAAACGGTGGCAAACATAGCTGCCTTAACTTAAACGTAGCCTCAACAGAGCGGCTTGTAGTGCATTCCAGTCCGCCTCGCCGTCGCAGATAAGCTCTATGCGGCTGTCCGGCGGGGCGACGTTCTGCGTTTCAATACTGAGGTCCAGTCCCTGACGGTTAATCCGCACCAGGCCTTCGGCAATACGCATCACGCCCTTCACGCGGCCCACCGGGGCCAGCCGCGCCCACTCCAGCAGGCCAACAGTATCGAAGGTGGTATCGGCGTCAAAAATCCAGCCGCAGGCCTGGTAGCCCTGGCCTGCGTTCAGGCTACGGCGCCAGCGCTGGTGGCCGGGGAGACTCAGCGCCGCGAGGCCCTTTTTCTGCCCGTGGCCGTGCGCATGTTCCGCGCTCTCCGGTAGCGGGCGAAGGTTCAGCCGCGGCAGGTCCAGCAGCGCCGGGTCAATACTTCCCTGGGTGGCGCTGACGTGCAGGCGCTTGCCGGCATACTCCTGCCACCAGACGCTGAAGGCGCGCTCGCTTTCAGCGGTCATCCGGTCGGTTTTATTGCTGATAATGACGTCGGCGGCGGCCAGCTGATCGCGGAAGTTTTCGTTGGCCACCGCTTTCGGATCCAGAAGCTGGCGGGGATCGAGGACGCACAGCGTCGCGCGCAGGTCGATCCACGGCTCGTAGACCGCGGCGGTGAGAATATCGAGGATCTGTTTCGGGTGACCGAGCCCGGTTGGCTCAATCAGCAGCCGGTCCGGCTTCCCCTGGCGCAGCAGGGTATTCAGCCCGACCTGCATTGGCAGGCCGTTGACACAGCACATGCAGCCGCCGGGAATTTCTTTGAGTAATGCGCCGCTATCGGCCAGCAGAGCGCCGTCGATGCCCACTTCGCCAAACTCATTGACCAGTACGGCCCATTTTTCATCTGCAGGCTTGTGGGCCAGCAGATGAAGAATCGAGGTCGTTTTACCGCTGCCGAGAAACCCCGTGATCAAGTTTGTTTTGGTCACATTTTCTCCAGGATAGAAATGTAATGTTGTAACAGTTGAGACTATCCTGACGAAAAAAAGGGGAAAAGAGAAGGGTTAGGGCGGACAGAAAATATTTCTGTCCGTTAAACAGCAGAAATTGTTAAGAATCCAGCGCGGCAGCGATGGCTTGGCGTGCACCCAGCGATAAGAGCTGGCGCCAGGCCGAGGTCACGTTGGCGACAAATTCGACGCTGTGAGGAAGGTCGTTGCCAAAAATCTCTTCGAGGGAGAGCAGGGCGCTGACCCGCTCTTGCTCATTGCTGCCGGCGACAAGGACGTGGATTTTCTCCGCCAGCGGGTCGCGAACGTCAATCGGCTGGCCGGCATCGTCCACGCCGCTGACGTAGCGCATCCAGCCGGCGACGCCAAGCGCCAGCAGCGGCCAGCGGCTGCCGCGAGCGAGGTGCACCCGGATGCCGTCAAGCATGCGCTGCGGAAGCTTCTGGCTGCCGTCCATTGCGATCTGCCAGGTGCGATGCTTTAACGCCGGGTTGCTGAAGCGCTCGAGAAGACCGTCGGCATAGCCCGTCAGATCGACGCCTTCAATAGAGAGCGTCGGCGCCTGTTCATCGAGCATCAGCCGGCGCGCGGCGGCGCGCAGCACCTCATCCCGCATGCAGTCGCTGATATGCGCATTGCCCGCAAGGTAGCCGAGCCACGCGAGGAAAGAGTGGCTGCCGTTGAGCATTCGCAGCTTCATCTGCTCCCAGGGCAGCACGTTGTCGGTCATCTGCACGCCGACGGTTTCCCACGCCGGGCGGCCGGCGACAAAGTTATCTTCAACCACCCACTGAATAAACGGCTCGCAGCTGATGGCGCAGGGATCTTCGACGCCCAGCGCGGCGCTGATTTCCGCCAGCGACTCGTCGGTGGCGGCGGGAACGATGCGGTCGACCATCGTGCCGGGGAAGCTGACTCGTTCAGCAATCCACTGCGCCAGCTCCGGACAGCGTTTCTGTGCCATTCCCAGCACGGCGTTTTTCACCACGTGGCCATTGTCGGGAATGTTATCGCAGGAGAGCACGGTAAACGGCGGCAGGCGGCGCTCACGACGGCGGGCAAGCGCCTCGACCAAAATGCCCGGCACCGACTGCGGTAGCGTCGGGTTATCCAGATCGTGCACGATGCGCGGCTGTTTGACATCCAGCAACCCGCTTGCCGGGTCGATGCAGTAGCCTTTTTCAGTAATCGTCAGAGAGACGATGGCGACCTGCGGTTCGCAAAACTTCTCGATTATCGCCGGGAGCGAATCGAGTTTAGCGTTCAGGCACTCGTGCACCGCGCCGACCACGATAGCCTTATTGCCCTGCGCCCCTTTCTCCAGCACGGTAAACAGGTGATCCTGCTGGCGGAGCTGGCTCATCAGCCGATCGCCGCTGAACAGACTTATTTCGCAGATCCCCCAGTCGCCGCCGCTGTTGTTGAGCACCCGGTCGGTAAGCAGCGCCTGGTGCGCGCGATGAAAGGCGCCAAACCCAAAGTGCACAATACGCGAGCGCAGCTGGCTGCGATCGTAGCGGGGAAGCTGTACGTCTTCCGGTAGCGTAGCTGTAGCAATAGTCGTCATTCTTTACACACCTGATTAACCAATGATTAACACGGTCAGTGTAAAGTTATATGACAACAAATTAAATTGGTGAGCCGTATTTATACGCTTAGTGTGAGCTGGATCAATCAATTCAGCGGGATAAATTGACCCTCCTGCGGAAGCCTGTATGGTAGTCGTCATTGATGTTCGCGTTATTGGTATAACAACTTTGAAGGGGTATAGCGATGGAGCAAACCTGGCGTTGGTACGGACCGAACGATCCGGTATCGCTTGATGATGTACGACAGGCCGGCGCGACGGGCGTGGTTACCGCGTTGCACCATATTCCGAACGGGCAGGTATGGCCCGTTGAAGATATCAAGCAGCGTCAGGCGCTGCTGGCGGAAAAAGGGTTGACGTGGTCGGTGGTCGAAAGCATCCCGGTGCATGAAGAGATCAAGACCCATAGCGGGCAATATGCGACCTGGATTGCCAACTACCAGCAGAGCATCCGCAACCTGGCGGCCTGCGGGATCGATACCGTCTGCTACAACTTTATGCCGATCCTCGACTGGACGCGTACCGATCTGGAGTATCAGCTAGCGGACGGCTCGAAGGCGCTGCGTTTTGATCACATCGCTTTTGCCGCCTTTGAGCTGCATATCCTGCAGCGCGCCGGTGCGGAGGCCGACTACAGCGAAGAGGAGCAGCGCCAGGCGCAGGCCTGTTTTACGGCGATGAGCGCTGCGGAAGTTGAAAAGCTGACCCGCAATATTATTGCCGGCCTGCCGGGAGCCGAAGAGGGCTACACCCTCGATCAGTTCCGCGCGCGCCTGGCCGAATATGACCATATTAATAAAGCGCAGCTGCGTGAAAATATGGCCGTCTTCCTGCGCGCCATCGTGCCGGTATGTGAAGAGGTGGGCGTGCGCCTGGCCGTTCACCCGGACGATCCGCCGCGTCCAATTCTGGGCCTGCCGCGCATCGTGTCGACCATCGAGGATATGCAGTGGCTGAAAGAGGTTGTTGATAGCATTAACAACGGTTTTACCATGTGTACCGGCTCCTACGGCGTGCGCGCCGACAACGACCTGGTGAAGATGGTGGAAACCTTCGGCGATCGTATTCACTTCACCCATCTGCGATCGACCTGCCGCGAAGAGAACCCGAAAACCTTCCACGAGGCGGCGCACCTGAACGGCGACGTCAATATGGTAGCGGTGGTGAATGCTATCCTGAGCGAAGAGCTGCGCCGCAAGCGCGCCGGCGATCTGCGGCCGATCCCGTTCCGCCCGGATCATGGTCACCAGATGCTGGACGAT
Organism: Klebsiella sp. 18074; assembly: GCF_902705905.1. NCBI lineage: Bacteria > Pseudomonadati > Pseudomonadota > Gammaproteobacteria > Enterobacterales > Enterobacteriaceae > Klebsiella > Klebsiella sp. 18074. The sequence continues at coordinate 159,618 of NZ_CACSIS010000010.1, forward strand.
CTGCGTAAGAAAACCAACCCGGGATATTCGGCGATCGGTCGCCTGAAGGGGATGGCGGAAGTGCGCGGCGTTGAGCTGGCGCTGAAGATGACGAAATACCCGGAACTGCTGTAGGTCACAGAGTTCGTCGGATAATAAAATGCCCGTCAGCGGCGATGCTGACGGGCATTTTTGCGTTGATTATCGGAGATTAAGCCGCCGTTCGATTAGTCGGCACGGCCCATATAGCGGCTCTCTTCGATATGGATACGAATGCGTTCGCCCGAGCTCAGGTATTCAGGAACCTGCACCACAAGGCCGGTGCTCAGGGTTGCCGGTTTGTTGCGCGCGCTGGCGGATGCGCCCTTGATGCCCGGCGCAGTTTCGACAATTTCCAGATCGACGGTCTGCGGCAGCTCCAGCGCCAGCAGCTGGCCGTCCCAGGTCAGAACCTGCATGTCCGGCATGCCGCCTTCCGGAATAAACAGCAGCTCTTCTTCAATCTGCTCTTTGGTGAAGATATACGGGGTGTAATCTTCTTTATCCATAAACACGTATTCGTTGCCATCGACGTAGGAGAAGTCAACGTAGCGGCGGGTCAGGGTCACGGTATCGACAATGTCGTCGCCCTTAAAGCGTTCTTCAACCTTCAGACCGGTACGTACGTCAGCGAAACGCATTTTGTACAGCGTTGCTGCGCCACGGGCGCTCGGTGACTGAATATCAATGTTTTTAACAATCAGCAGCTTGCCGTTGTAATTCAGCACCATACCTTTTTTAATTTCATTCGCTCTTGGCATTGCGGTAATCCTGTAACTTAAAGGGTCAAAATATCGCGTAAAACTACTCGCGCCGGGCCTTTCAGGCAAGTGGAATTCGCGCGTTTTGCTATCCTGGGATAAAACGTTTAGGCTGAGCCTGAAAAAGCACCGTTAAGAGAACCATCTATGGAATGTCGTATTGACTGCGGTGCCTGCTGTATCGCTCCTTCCATCTCATCCCCGATCCCCGGCATGCCTGACGGCAAACCCGCGAACACGCGATGCGTACAGCTGTCTGCGGGCAACCTGTGCAATATCTTTGGCTCCCCGCTGCGCCCCAAAGTTTGCGGCAGCCTGCAGCCAGAGCGCGAGATGTGCGGAACCCGGCGCGATGAGGCACTGGCGTACCTTATTCATCTCGAACGGCTCACCGCCGGCTAACGGCGCCGTTCTATCTCTGCGGCTTAAATATCCCTGATGCGCCACAGGCACAGCTGGGCGATCGCTCCCATGCCGAGCGCGATCCAGAATACCGCGTGATAGCTCCAGATCTCGGCGACCACGCCGGCCAGCGACCCGGAAATAATCCAGCCGACGCGGATGGTATTCGCATACAGCGTGGTCGCCGCCCCCGCCTGACCCGGCATTAAATCCTGAAAATAGAGCATGCCAATTCCCGCGAGGATGCCAATAAAAATGGCGTTCAGCAGCTGTAACGCCAGCAGCAGCCCGGGCGTGTGAGCCAGTAGCATGCCGACGTAAAACAGCAGCCCGGCGACGGCGGCGACGCGCATCAGAAAACGCTTGCCGAAACGGCGGGCGTAATAGCCGGCGATCAGCATCGTCGGAATTTCAAGGCCGGCCGCGGCACCCATCATTAATCCCGCCAGCTTCTCCGGCAGGTGCAGCTCATTAATGATATAGAGCGGCATATTAATAATGTAGAGGCTGTTGATCCCCCACATCAGCGTGCAGACGCTGAACAGCAGCAGCGCGTCGCGACGATGGGTGCGCGGAGCCTCCAGCTGGCCCGACGCCGCCCTCGGCTCTTTGCGCATGCTGGGCAGAAAGAACCACACTATCGCCCCGCAGAATACGAAGGCGACGGCGGCGCTGAGGTACATCACGGTAAAGCCGAAGCCCATCGCCAGCGCGTAGGCCAGCGGCGGGCCGATCACCCACGCCAGCGACACCTGGGCGCGCAGAATCGAGCTGAACATCACCGCCTCGCGGCCGGTTTTATCCGCATGCTCGCGGGCAAGGGCGAACATCTGCGGGTTGGCGGTGGAGCCGAAGCTGCTGAGGAATACCCCGACGAAAAGCAGAACAAAGTAGCTGCGGTTCCACGCAAACAGCAGGCAGGCCAGCACGCCCAGCAGGCAGCAGAAGACGATCAGCTGCTTACGATCCCCGCGGCGGTCCGAGCGGCCGGCGAGAAACTGGCTTACCAGAATGCCGATGACCGCGCTGCCGGTAAAAAAGAAGCCGACCATCGCCGGGCGCACGTGCACTTCATTGGTCAAAAACAGGCTCAGGGTGGGCGTTTGCAACGCGCCGGCAATCCCGGTCAGAAAAGCGACTATCAGGAAGGCGGAAGAGGTTAAATCGAACCCGCGTCGGGGAAGGGCGGCGCTACTGTTTTGCATGTGCGGTTATCTGTGGTTTCAGGAGTCGCGGAGTTTACGCCGCCCGTCAGAAAATGAACAGTAGTGTGGCGCTAATAAATCAAAAAGGCGTTTCAAAATATTGCGTTCAGCAAAATGCTGAAGCTGAGGCCGTTCTTGCGATACGGCTTCAGCAAAAATGTGCGTTATCTCTAACTTCTGTTATCAAGCTGATAACTTATCTTGCGCGGTGATTAAGAAAGGTACAGACTAATTGAAACGTTTCAGCGTCATCAGGGTTTTCTTCAGCAGCACGGTGACGCATTTTTTCACCATGTTGCTGAAACGATTCAACTCAGCAGGAGAGGAGATCCATGTTCCAGTTATCTGTGCAGGATATTCATCCCGGCCAGCAGGCCGGTAATAAAGAAGAGGCAATTCGTCAGGTTGCTTCTGCGCTGGTAAGCGCAGGCAACGTGGCGGAGGGCTACGTTAACGGGATGCTGGCGCGCGAGCAGCAGACCTCTACTTTCCTTGGTAATGGGATTGCAATTCCGCACGGTACCACCGACACGCGCGATCAGGTGCTGAAAACCGGCGTTCAGGTCTATCAGTTCCCGCAGGGCGTGACCTGGGGGGAAGGGCAGACGGCCTATGTTGCCATTGGTATCGCCGCCAGTTCTGATGAACATCTCGGGCTGCTGCGTCAGCTGACGCATGTGCTAAGCGATGATTCTGTCGCCGAGCAGCTCAGGTCGGCTATCACGGCGGAAGAGCTGCGCGCCCTGCTGATGGGTGAAAAGCAGAGCGAGATGCTGAAGCTCGATAACGATACGCTGAGCCTTGATATCGCAGCCAGCGATCTGCTGACCCTGCAGGCGCTGAACGCCGCGCGGCTGAAAGAGGCCGGCGCCGTTGACGCCGCGTTTGTCAGCCGCACCATTAACGATAAGCCGCTGAACCTGGGTCAGGGTATCTGGCTGAACGACAGCGCGGAAGGCAACCTGCGCAGCGCCGTTGCCGTGAGCCGCGCCGCCAGCGCATTTACCGCCGATGACCAGCCGGTCTCGCTGCTGATTACCGTCGCGATGGCCGACGAGCAGCCGACCGCGGTGCTCAGTCGCCTGAGCAATCTGCTGATTGATAAAAAAGCTGACCGTCTGCTGAAGGCCGACAGCGCCACGCTGCTGGCGCTGCTGACCAGCGATGATGCGATTGCCGAGGACGTGCTGAGCGCTGAATTTGTCGTGCGCAACGAGCACGGGCTGCACGCGCGTCCGGGCACTATGCTGGTTAATACCATCAAACAATTTTCCAGCGACATTACCGTCACCAACCTCGACGGTTCCGGCAAGCCGGCCAACGGCCGCAGCCTGATGAAGGTCGTGGCGCTGGGCGTGAAAAAAGGTCACCGTCTGCGCTTTACCGCCCAGGGTGAAGATGCGCAACAGGCGCTGGATGCGATTGGCGAAGCTATCGCCGCAGGCCTTGGGGAGGGCGCATAAATGAGCAGACGTGTAGCAACGATTACTTTAAACCCGGCATACGATCTGGTGGGCTTCACCCCGGAAGTTGAGCGCGGCGAAGTCAACCTCGTCCGTACCACCGGCCTGCACGCGGCCGGAAAAGGCATCAACGTCGCCAAGGTTCTGAAAGACCTCGGTATTGACGTCACCGTCGGCGGCTTCCTCGGCAAAGATAACCAGGATGGTTTTCAGCAGCTGTTTAGCGAGCTGGGAATTGCCAACCGTTTTCAGGTTGTGCAGGGCCGTACCCGCATTAACGTCAAGCTGACGGAAAAAGACGGCGAAGTCACCGACTTTAACTTCTCCGGCTTCGAGGTCACTCAGGGGGACTGGGAGCGCTTCGTCAATGATTCCCTGAGCTGGCTGGGTCAGTTCGATATGGTTTGCGTCAGCGGCAGCCTGCCGTCAGGCGTCAGCCCTGAGGCCTTCACCGAATGGATGATTCGCCTGCGCAGCCAGTGCCCGTGCATTATTTTCGATAGCAGCCGCGAAGCGCTGGTTGCCGGCCTGAAGGCGGCACCGTGGTTAGTGAAGCCAAACCGCCGCGAGCTGGAGATTTGGGCCGGCCGTAAGCTGCCTGAAATGAAAGACGTGATTGACGCCGCCCACGCGCTGCGCGAGCAGGGGATTGCCCACGTGGTTATCTCGCTGGGTGAAGAGGGCGCGCTGTGGGTTAACGCCTCCGGCGAATGGATTGCCAAGCCGCCTTCAGTCGAAGTGGTCAGCACCGTTGGCGCCGGCGATTCTATGGTTGGCGGCCTGATTTACGGCCTGCTGATGCGTGAATCCAGCGAGCATACTCTGCGCCTGGCCACGGCCGTTGCGGCCCTGGCGGTGAGCCAGAGCAATGTTGGTATTACCGATCGTACCCAGTTGGCTGCAATGATGGCCCGCGTCGACTTACAACCGTTTAACTGACAGCAGGAGAGGCATAATGAAAACGCTGCTGATTATTGATGCCGGACTCGGACAGGCTCGCGCCTATATGGCGAAAACCCTGCTGGGCACCGCGGCGCAAAAAGCGCAACTCGAACTGATTGATAACCCGAACGATGCGGAGCTGGCTATCGTCCTCGGCTCAACGCTGCCTGCTGACAGCGCGCTGAACGGTAAAAAGGTGTACCTCGGTGATATTAACCGCGCCGTTGCCCACCCGGAGCTGTTCCTCGGCGAGGCGAAAAGCCATGCCACACCTTACGCCGCGCCGGCTGCGGCGCCCGCTGCGGCCAGCGGCCCGAAACGCATTGTCGCCGTGACCGCCTGCCCAACCGGCGTGGCGCATACCTTTATGGCCGCAGAGGCTATCGAAACCGAAGCGAAAAAACGCGGCTGGTGGGTGAAAGTTGAAACGCGCGGCTCCGTGGGCGCAGGCAATGCAATCACTCCGGAAGAAGTTGAACTGGCTGATCTGGTGGTTGTGGCTGCCGATATCGAAGTGGATCTGGCGAAATTCGCCGGTAAGCCGATGTATCGCACCACTACCGGTCTGGCGCTGAAGAAAACCGCTCAGGAGCTGGATAAAGCCGTTGTTGAAGCGAAACCGTATCAGCCTGCGGGTAAATCCCAGGCCGCGGCGGAAGGCAAAAAAGAGTCCGCTGGCGCCTATCGCCACCTGCTGACCGGCGTGTCGTACATGCTGCCGATGGTGGTCGCGGGCGGTCTGTGTATCGCGCTCTCCTTCGCTTTTGGTATTAAAGCCTTTGAAGTGAAGGATACGCTGGCGGCGGCGCTGATGCAAATCGGTGGGGGCTCAGCCTTCGCGCTGATGGTACCGGTACTGGCGGGCTTTATCGCCTTCTCCATCGCTGACCGTCCGGGCCTGACGCCGGGTCTTATCGGCGGTATGCTGGCGGTAAGCACCGGGTCCGGCTTCATCGGCGGTATCATCGCTGGTTTCCTTGCCGGTTACGTGGCGAAAGCGATCAGTACGAAGCTGAAACTGCCGCAAAGTATGGAGGCGCTAAAGCCAATCCTGATCATTCCTCTGGTTTCCAGCCTGATCGTAGGTCTGGCGATGATTTACCTGATTGGTAAACCTGTTGCCGGGATCCTCGAAGCGTTGACCCACTGGTTGCAAACCATGGGCACGGCAAACGCGGTTCTGCTCGGTGCGATCCTCGGCGGTATGATGTGTACCGACATGGGCGGTCCGGTGAACAAAGCGGCGTACGCCTTTGGCGTCGGGCTGCTGAGTACCCAGACCTACGCGCCGATGGCGGCAATTATGGCGGCGGGTATGGTTCCACCGCTGGCGATGGGTATCGCCACGCTGGTTGCGCGCAACAAGTTTGACAAAGGCCAGCGCGAAGGCGGTAAGGCGGCCCTGGTTCTCGGACTGTGCTTCATCACCGAAGGGGCGATTCCGTTCGCCGCCCGTGATCCGATGCGTGTTCTGCCATGCTGTATCGTTGGCGGTGCAGTCACCGGTGCGATGTCCATGGCGGTCGGTGCTAAGCTGATGGCGCCGCACGGCGGTCTGTTCGTCCTGCTGATTCCTGGCGCGATTACGCCGGTTCTCGGTTATCTGATGGCGATTGTCGTTGGTACGCTGGTCGCAGGGCTCTCCTACGCGATGCTGAAACGCCCTGAAGTTCAGGTAGTAGAAAAAGCAGCCTGATCGACCCATTAAATCGTTCTCAAGGGCAGAGTCTTCTCTGCCCTTTTTTTATGCCTCATCACCTCCCGCTCATCCTGCCGTATGTGCTCTCCTTCGCATTTTTAAACTGTTTAAAAACCATACAATTCATTTTTTGTGATTTTGTTCATGTTCATATGAAATCCCTCTTGCTGACCTCTTTACTTTAAAAACATTCCGCCTAACATAAACACATGTTCACATTCAAACATGTGTTTATTTAAGGGTGATGAATGGGAGTATGCTTATTTATTGATATTCAATAATTCCACTGCCATAGCATTTTTTATGCTGGAGGTTATTTTCATGCCTGAAAATGATTACGTTGTAATTATTGGATCGGCAAATATGGATGTTGCTGGTTATTCCAATGTATCGTTGAACTATGCGGATTCTAATCCCGGGAAAATAAAATATACTCCCGGCGGCGTAGGGCGAAACATTGCGCAAAACATTTCCTTGTTAAATAAAGCAGCGTGGCTATTATCGGTTGTCGGTGACGATTTTTATGGCCACTCTCTATTAAAACAAACGGCCCAGTCCGGGGTTCACGTCGATAAATGTCAGGTTATCCAGGGGGAAGGCACTTCAAGCTATTTATCGCTGCTTGATAATACCGGTGAAATGCTGGTGGCGATTAATGATATGAGCATCACTGAACATATTACGCCAGCGTTTTTAAGACAGCATCATGATTTTATCTGCAATGCCGCGGTGATTGTCGTTGATTGCAATATCAGCGAGGCCGCTCTCGCCTGGTTGATGAAAAATAGCGGCACAACGCCCGTTTTTGTTGATCCGGTTTCAGCCTGGAAATGCGTGAAAATCAGCCAGCATCTGGGGCGTATTCACACCCTGAAACCGAACCGAATTGAAGCTGAAACGCTGAGCGGTATCGCGCTGTCCGGCACGGATGACGTCGCGCGCGTTGCCGACTGGTTTCATCAGCGTGGCCTGAAGCGCCTGGTGCTGAGCATGGGCGGCGACGGGGTTTACTACAGCGAGAAAGAGGGCGAACGCGGCTGGTCAGCGCCGCTGAAAACTCAGGTCGTTAACGTCACCGGCGCCGGTGACGCCATGATGGCTGGCCTTGCCTGCTGCTGGCTCGACGGCTGTTCATTTTCGCAAGCGGTGAAGTTTGCTCAGGGATGCTCTTCTCTGGCGCTCTCATCGGAATTCACCAATAACCCTGAATTATCTTACGCCAACGTAAAAAAGGTAGTGGAGAAAGAATATGTCTGAATTAAATATTTCCTCTGAATTATTACAGGTTTCTGCGGAAGTTCAGCAGGCGTTGAAAAATAATCAGCCAGTAGTAGCGCTGGAATCGACCATTATTTCTCACGGCATGCCATTTCCGGAAAATGCGCAAACGGCGCTGGAAGTAGAAGCAACCATTCGTCGCCAGGGGGCGGTGCCGGCAACCATTGCGATTATTCATGGCGTCATGAAAGTTGGCTTAAGCCGTCAAGAAATTGAACTACTGGGCCGCGAAGGGCATAACGTCGCCAAAGTCAGTCGTCGTGATTTACCCTTTGTTGTTGCCGCGGGATTAAATGGCGCGACCACCGTGGCGTCCACCATGATTATTGCCGCAATGGCCGGGATTAAAGTCTTCGCCACCGGCGGTATTGGCGGTGTGCATCGCGGAGCCGAGCACACGTTTGATATTTCCGCCGATTTACAGGAGCTGTCAAATACCAACGTCACCGTCGTCTGTGCCGGTGCAAAATCTATTCTCGATCTCGGTTTAACGACCGAATATTTAGAAACGTTTGGCGTTCCGCTTATTGGTTATCAAACTTCTGCGCTGCCGGCATTCTTCTGCCGAACCAGCCAGTTTGACGTCAGCATTCGCCTCAATAGCGCCAAAGAGATCGCCAAAGCGATGGCGGTGAAATGGCAGTCGGGTCTGAATGGCGGCATGGTGGTGGCGAACCCCATTCCTGAAGCGTTCGCGATGCCGGAAGAGAAAATCAACGCCGCCATCAACCGGGCGGTGAAGGAGGCGGAAGAGCAAGGCGTGGTGGGGAAAGCGAGTACGCCGTTCCTGCTGGCCCGCGTTGCGGAGCTGACCGGCGGAGACAGCCTGAAATCCAATATTCAGCTGGTCTTCAACAACGCCATTCTGGCCTGCGAGATTGCCAAAGAGTATCAGCAGGTAGCCTGACGACAGTTGCGGGTCGTTTGCGGTGGCCCGCCCCGATATCAACGATACCGAAAGCCTGGCCTGCGCTGGGTTTTCCACCAGGTAAGGATATCATTATGGACATCATGAGAAGTCTTCTGGGGATGGTGGTGTTGCTGGCCATTGCCTTTGCGCTGTCAGTCAATAAAAAGCGCATCAGCGTCAGAACGGTAGGGGCGGCGCTGCTGCTGCAAATCGTCATTGGCGGGGTGATGCTCTACTTTCCGCCGGGCAAGTGGCTGGTCGAGCAGGCCGCGCTTGGGGTACATAAAGTCATGTCCTATAGCGACGCCGGAAGCGCGTTTATTTTTGGTTCACTGGTCGGACCGAAGATGGACGTGCTGTTTGACGGCGCCGGTTTTATCTTCGCCTTCCGCGTGCTGCCCGCCATCATTTTTGTGACCGCGCTGATAAGCCTGCTTTACTACCTCGGCGTGATGGGGCTGCTGATCCGGATTCTCGGCGGGATCTTCCAGAAGGCGCTGAATATCAGCAAAATTGAGTCTTTTGTCGCCGTGACCACCATTTTTCTTGGGCAAAATGAGATCCCGGCGATCGTCAAACCGTTTATCAACAAGCTCAACCGCAATGAGCTTTTTACCGCGATTTGCAGCGGGATGGCGTCGATCGCCGGGTCGATGATGATCGGCTATGCCGGTATGGGGGTCCCGATTGATTATCTTCTGGCCGCTTCGCTTATGGCTATCCCCGGCGGGATTCTGTTTGCCCGTATGCTGAGTCCGGCAACCGAAGCATCCGAGGTCACTTTCGACAATCTCTCCTTCACCGAGACGCCGCCGAAAAGCATTATCGAGGCGGCGGCGTCAGGGGCGATGACCGGCCTGAAAATTGCCGCCGGGGTGGCAACGGTAGTGATGGCGTTTGTGGCGATTATTGCTCTGCTGAACGGTATTATCGGCGGCATTGGCGGCTGGTTTGGCTACGGTCACGCCACGCTGGAGGGGATTTTCGGTTTCTTGCTCGCACCGCTGGCATGGATTATGGGCGTTGACTGGAGCGATGCGACGCTGGCGGGCAGCCTGATTGGCCAAAAGCTGGCGATAAACGAATTCGTTGCCTACCTCAACTTTTCGCCCTATCTGCAAACCGGCGGAAATCTGGACGTGAAAACCGTTGCGATTATCTCGTTCGCGCTGTGCGGTTTCGCCAACTTTGGCTCGATCGGCGTGGTTGTCGGGGCGTTTTCGGCCATTTCACCGCAGCGCGCGCCGGAGATTGCCCAGCTTGGGATGCGCGCCCTGGCGGCGGCCACGCTCTCTAACCTGATGAGCGCCACCATTGCCGGGTTCTTTATTGGCCTGGCATAACACGCTGCGCGCACCGCGCCTGCGGTGCGCGCTACTCCACGCCGGGGAGTAAATTGAGCGCGTTATCAACGGACAGCGAGGGGTTATTGATACTGTCGCTGGCGCGGGTGATGGCGGTGCAGGCCATGGCGAAAGCGACGCTCTCTTTAAAGTCGCTACCGTCGAGATAGCTATAAAGTAGCCCTGCCATTAGCGCATCGTCGGCGCCGAAGCTGTCTATCGTCGTATGGTTCGGCAGACTCATCCGGAAGCGTTCACCCCCTGCTTCGCTACAGAAAACAGCGTCGTCTTCCGAGCAAATCACCACCCGCTGAGTTCCCCTTTCGTGCAGCCATGCTAGCGCCCGATCGCGATCCGCGTCGTTTTCGATAGCCTGTCCCCAGAGGATCTGTAGTTCGCGCAGCGTGGGTTTGAGGGTGTGGATCTTTCCCAGCCATGGGCGAATGCGGTGCGCTTTAAACTCGGACACGGTATCAACAAACACCGGAATGCCGTTAGCCAGGGTAAATACCCACTCCAGCGACTGCTCCGTCAAGTTACAATCGACCAGAACGACGCCGGCATGCGTCAGCAGATCCCGATACTGATTCAGCTGCTGGGGCGTGAGCGACTGTAAAATATGCGTATCGTTAATCGCCAGCACCGTCTCTTCCTGCGGGTTCGCGATGGAGAGATAGGTGGCGGTATTATGGCCGTGCAGGCGGATACAGCTCTGCACGTTAACGCCCGCCTGGCGGGTTTGCTCCAGCAGCGTTTCGCCGTAAAAGTCGCTGCCGACGGCGGAAATCAAATGCACATCGCGGCCCAGCAGCGCCAGATTATGCGCGATGTTCCGCGCCACGCCGCCGGCGGAGCACTGGATATTCCCCGGGTTGGAGACCGGTTGAGGATAATGAATATCGGCAATTCCGCGGATATCCATATTCACCGCGCCCAGCGAGACGCAATACTCCTGCTCGGTAAGGATGTAGCCTTTGCCTTTGATGGCCCCCTTACGCGTGAGGTCCATAATGTGCGCGGCCACGCGGGAGCGGCTAATCTGCAGAATATCGGCAATCTCATGCTGCTGAATCAGCGGATTGCGCCGCAAAATTTTGAGGATCTGCTTTTCCCTGTCGTTCATATCAGACCGTGGCCCCTTCCGTTTGCTGCGCCCGCAGCCAGGCGATCTCTTCCGCCCAGATATCAGGATTGATCGTTTCCAGAATGAGCGGGATACCGTCAAAGCGGTGGTCCTGCATAATCCAGCGGAAAGCATCATGGCCAATATTGCCTTCACCCAGGCTGTGGTGACGGTCAACGCGGCTGCCGAACGCGCTTTTCGCATCGTTCAGGTGCATACCGCGAAGATACTGGAAACCCACAATTCGGTCGAAATCAGCGAAGGTTTTTTCGCACTCTTCGGCGCTGCGCAGGTCGTAGCCGGCGGCGAAGGCGTGACAGGTATCAATGCACACGCCGACGCGTGATTTATCTTCCACGCCGTCGATGATGGCCGCCAGATGCTCAAACTTAAAGCCCAGGTTACTGCCCTGGCCGGCGGTGTTTTCAATGACCGCCGTGACGCCTTCGGTTTTTGCCAGCGCGATATTGATCGATTCGGCGATACGCGCCAGACATTCGTCTTCCGGGATTTGCTGCAGATGGCTACCCGGGTGGAAGTTCAGCAGCGTCAGGCCGAGCTGCTGGCAGCGGGAGAGTTCATCAATAAAGGCATCGCGGGATTTTTCCAGCGCGTCCTCAACCGGATGACCGAGGTTTATCAGATAGCTGTCGTGCGGCAGAATTTGCCCCGGGCCGAAATGGTACTTTTCGCAGGCGGCTTTAAATTCAGCAATGGTTTCGTCGCTCAGAGGGGCGGCGCGCCATTGGCGCTGGTTTTTGGTAAAGAGGGCAAATGCGGTCGCGCCGATTTCGGCTGCGCGAATGGCGGCGTTGGCTACACCGCCGGAGGCGCTGACGTGCGCTCCAATATATTTCATAAAAAAACTCCAGTTAAGCCGCTGGGGGGAGGGTAATGATAGCGGCTTAGCCGGAGAGTTACATCATCCTTAATACAACCTGGGTAGCGAGGGGCTTCAGGCCATCAGGCTATGAATGGCCAGGTTAATCGCGCCGCCGCCGACAATCAGCCAGACGAACAGCACTAATGCCATCAGCAGCGGTTTGGCGCCGGCTTTTTTCAGCGCGCTAACGTGAGTGGTCAACCCCAGCGCGGCCATCGCCATCGCCAGCAGCACGGTATCGAGCGTCACCAGCACGTCGACCGCCGCTTTTGGCAGCAGGTGGAAGGAGTTAAATACCGCCACCAGGATGAACATAATGGCAAACCACGGGATGGTGATTTTGCTTTTCTCACCGCTGACGGCCGGGGCCAGTTGCTTAACGCGGGCGGCGAGGAACAGCAGGAACGGTGCCAGCATCATGACGCGCAGCATTTTGGCAATCACCGCCGCGTTCTCAGCGTCCGGGCTCACCGCATGGCCTGCCGCAACCACCTGTGCCACCTCATGCATGGTCGAGCCCATATAGATGCCGTAGGTTTCCGGCGTAAACCAGTGCGCCAGCAGCGGATACATCGCCGGATAGAGGAAGATAGCCAGGGTGCCGAAAATCACCACTGTGGCTACGGCGACGGTCACCTTGCTGGCCTCGGCCTTCACCACCGGTTCCGTTGCCAGAATCGCCGCCGCGCCGCAGATGCTGCTGCCGGCGCCAATCAGCCAGCTGGTGTGCTTATCCAGGCCGAAGATTTTCTGCCCGAGGATGCAGGCGATAAAAAAGGTGCTGGTCAGCGTCAGAACGTCAATGGCAATGCCGCTCACGCCAACGTCGGCAATCTGCGCGAACGTCAGGCGAAAGCCGTATAAAATAATACCGAGACGCAGCAGATGCTGTTTGGCAAAGATCACGCCGCCGTCGCAGGGTTGCCATATTTTGGGATAGAGCGTATTGCCGACGACCATACCGAACAGGATGGCCAGCGTCAGGGCGCTGAAGCCGGCGCCGGCGATAGCGGGGAAGCTGCCTGCCCAGAGCGCTGCGCCGGTCACCACGGCGGTAAGCGCCAGTCCTGGGACAAAATGCCACAGTGTGCGATGTTTTGTCGGTAAAGTGAGTGCTGTCATAACCTTCTCCTTTGTCTGCGTAAAGATTACGACGCGCTGGTTTAAATATAAAATTGATTATATATTTATAATCAATCGTAATAAGTGGTAAACAAGCCTCTTCGCGGCTCGGTACGGCGCTACGCGTCGATAATCGGGACGGCGAAGAGTGATGTCGGATAGACGAGCAAGGAAGGGTTATGCATATCACGCTACGGCAGCTGGAAGTTTTTGCTGAAGTTCTCAAGAGCGGTTCAACCACCCAGGCGTCGCAAATGCTGGCGCTTTCGCAGTCGGCGGTCAGCGCGGCGCTGACCGATCTGGAAGGGCAGCTGGGCGTGCAGCTTTTCGATCGCGTCGGCAAGCGGCTGGTGGTCAACGAGCACGGCAGGCTGCTCTATCCGCGCGCGCTGGCGCTGCTGGAACGTGCCGTTGAAATCGAGCAGCTGTTTCGCGGCGACAACGGCGCGATCCGCGTTTATGCCAGCAGCACTATCGGCAACTATATATTGCCGGAAATCATTGCCCGCTACCGCCGCGATTTTCCCGACCTGCCGCTGGAGCTGAGCGTCGGCAATAGCCAGGACGTGATTAACGCCGTGGCCGATCTGCGGGTGGATATCGGGCTGATTGAGGGGCCGTGCCATGCGGCGGATATCATCGCCGAACCCTGGCTGGCGGACGAGCTGGTGGTGTTTGCCGCTCCCGGATCGCCGCTGCTGGAGGGCGAAGTGACGCTGCAGCGGCTGGCGGAGGCGCCGTGGATCCTGCGCGAGCACGGCTCGGGCACCCGGGAAATCGTCGACTATTTACTGCTATCGCATCTGCCGGCGTTTCATCTCGGGATGGAGCTTGGCAACTCTGAGGCTATCAAACATGCGGTACGTCATGGCCTCGGGATCAGCTGCCTTTCGCGGCGGGTTATCGCCGAACAGCTGGAGGTGGGATCGCTGGTTGAGCTGAGCGTGCCGCTGCCGCCGTTAACCCGCACCCTGTGGCGGATCCATCATCGCCAGAAGCATATTTCCAAAGCATTACAGCGCTTTCTGCGCTACTGCGAGGTGTGAAAATGGTGGATCCAGCGCGCTAGCCTGAAGAGAGGCGGGTGATTATTGCTGGCAATTCCGCGATTTAGTGCTTTACTAATAATCCATGTTCGATCATGAACCTCTCTTATAACTTTGTATTTGTACCGGATGGATCGCCGATCGTCTGCTACAATCTCGCCTCGTTTTTTTGATGGATAGCATTTTCACATGGTTTCGGATACTAAAACCACAGAAGCGCCCGGCCTACGCCGTGAACTGAAGGCGCGTCACTTGACCATGATCGCTATTGGCGGTTCCATCGGTACAGGTCTTTTCGTTGCATCCGGTGCAACTATTTCCCAGGCAGGCCCCGGCGGCGCGCTGCTTTCTTATATTCTGATCGGTCTGATGGTCTATTTCCTGATGACCAGCCTTGGCGAGCTGGCGGCGTACATGCCGGTGTCCGGCTCCTTTGCCACCTACGGTCAGAACTATGTTGAAGAGGGCTTCGGCTTCGCGCTGGGCTGGAACTACTGGTATAACTGGGCGGTGACCATCGCCGTTGACCTCGTTGCCTCGCAGCTGGTCATGACCTACTGGTTCCCTGACGCCCCGGGCTGGATCTGGAGCGCGCTGTTCCTCGGGATTATGTTCCTGCTGAACTGGATCTCGGTCAAAGGCTTCGGTGAAGCAGAGTACTGGTTTTCGCTGATCAAGGTCGCCACCGTCATTATCTTTATTATTGTTGGCGTGATGATGATCGTCGGCATCTTTGAAGGCGCACAGCCGGCGGGCTGGAGCAACTGGGGTATCGACGATGCGCCGTTTGCCGGCGGCTTTGCGGCGATGATTGGCGTGGCGATGATCGTCGGCTTCTCGTTCCAGGGCACCGAGCTTATCGGCATCGCTGCGGGTGAATCAGAAAACCCGGAGAAGAACATTCCGCGCGCCGTGCGCCAGGTGTTCTGGCGTATTCTGCTGTTCTACGTGTTCGCGATTTTAATCATTAGCCTGATTATTCCTTATACCGATCCGAGCCTGCTGCGTAACGACGTGAAGGATATTTCCGTCAGTCCGTTTACCCTGGTGTTCCAGCATGCGGGTCTGCTGTCTGCGGCGGCGATCATGAATGCGGTGATCCTGACGGCGGTGCTGTCGGCGGGCAACTCCGGAATGTACGCCTCCACGCGTATGCTCTACACCCTGGCCTGCGATGGTAAAGCGCCGCGCATCTTCGCTAAGCTTTCGCGCGGCGGCGTGCCGCGTAACGCGCTGTATGCCACCACGGTCGTGGCAGCGCTGTGCTTCCTGAGCTCAATGTTTGGCAACCAGACCGTTTACCTGTGGCTGCTGAATACCTCGGGGATGACCGGCTTTATCGCCTGGCTAGGGATCGCTATCAGCCACTATCGTTTCCGCCGCGGCTACGTGCTGCAGGGCAACGATATCAACGATCTGCCGTATCGTTCCGGGTTCTTCCCGCTTGGGCCGATCTTCGCCTTTGTCCTGTGCCTGATTATCACTCTCGGCCAGAACTACGAAGCGTTCCTGAAAGACACCATTGACTGGGGCGGCGTGGCGGCAACCTATATCGGTATTCCGCTGTTCCTGGTTATCTGGTTTGGCTATAAGCTTGCCAAAGGTACCCGCTTTGTCCGCTATAGCGAAATGAAGTTCCCGCAGCGTTTTAAGCAGTAGCGCTATTGATTGCCCCATAAAAAAACCCCGGATCCCCGGGGTTTTTTTTCGTCTTCAGATCGTTAGAGCATCAGAAGCTATAGGTCAGGCCCACGGTATAGCGGCGGCCGTCGAGTACCGTATCGTAGGTATCATAATCAATCTGCTTATCGAGAACGTTATACACCCCGGCGGAAACCAGCAGGTTTTTGTTGGCGTTGTAGCGTAAGCCCAGATCGACCTGCGTATAGGACGGCGTGCCTTTAGACATCGAGGTACGGCTCAGATACTCTGAGGTTTTGCCGCGGAAGTTTAAACGACTCCAGAAACCGACATCCGGTGTAGCCTGCCAGTCGAGGGTGGTGTTGAACATGTTTTTCGGCATTTTATTTAAAGGCTTACCGGAGAACTGGCCGCTTTTCTGCTCTGACTGGGTATAGGTATAGTTCGCCGTCCAGTTTAGATCGCGAGTTACCTTCCAGCCGAAGGTCGATTCCACGCCGCGCATATTAGCCTTGTCGACGTTGACGCGATCGCTGACGAAATCATAGCTGGTATTGCCGATGGTGCAGGCCGGGTCAGCCTTGCTGTCACAGCGACGGACTTCGGTGATTTTGTTTTTAAAGTCGGTGTTGAATAGCGTCAGGCCGGCGTTGAGGTTGTCGTTGTTATCCCACAGTAAAGCAATCTCTTCGCTCAGGCTTTTTTCCGGCTTGAGGTCCGGGTTACCGACGATAATACCGTCAAGACGGCCGCCGCCGGTGACCTGGCCCCAGTTGGCGGAGGACTGACGGAGATCCGGCGCGCGGTAGCCAGCGGAAACGCCGCCTTTCAGCGTCCACTGTTCGGCAAGGTGCCATACGCCATAGCCGCGCGGCGTCCAGTTGGTGCCGTAGTTTTCATCTTTATCCATGCGCAGGCCGCCGGTGAGCGTAAAGCTCTCGGTCATCGCCCATTCATCTTCCGCAAACAGCGCCCAGCTCCAGCGAGTCAGCTTACTGAGTCCATCCGCCGCTTCCAGCTGGTTGCCTTTATCGCTGAGCTTCTCATAGCGATACTGGCCGCCCAGCGTCAGGGTGTGATCGCCAAGGAAGACCTGATTCTGGTTATTGAGCGTCGTGTTGTACGACTTCATTTTGCGCCCGGGGTTGTTGGTCTCTTCCTGCTGGGCATAGCTGGTGGTGTTGAAGTGCTCATAGTAGCCGCTATGGGTCAGCGAGTAGGTGGTGTGTTCGTAGCGGGAGTCGCTTTTGCTGTTTGGTGTACAAACATTGCCGCGGCAGCTCTCCTCCGCCATCGACATCCCCGGCGTGCTGTTGCGGTCCTGCAGTTCACGCGCGTAGTCGAGATCGAAGTCGTTTTTGTCGTCAGGGGTGAAGTTCAGCGTGACGCCGCCGTTGCGCATTTTTTGCTCGTTGAAGCCGTTTTCGATTTTATCTTCCGCGCGGCGGGAGAGCAGGCCGGTGACTTTCGCCCCCAGTAATCCGTCAACCAGCGGGCCGGAAGCGTAGACGTTGGTCTGGAACAGATCGCCAGAATCGCTGTTTTCCTGGAAAGTACCGTCGCCGTGCAGCGAGCCGGTCCAGGCCTTAGTGTTAGAGATTTTTTTGGTAATGATGTTAATCACCCCGCCCATGGCATCGGAGCCATAGAGTGAGGACATTGGTCCGCGGATAACTTCGATCCGTTCAATGGACTCCAGAGGCGGTAGCCAGCCCTGTTCGATTCCCGAGTTATCGCTGTTTGGGCGGGTGCTGCGGGTGCTGACGCGCTTACCGTTCACGAGGAAAAGGGTGTACTGGGATGACATGCCGCGGATGCTGATATCGCTACTGCTTCCGCCACCTGTGACCACCACGCCGGGGACGTCTTTTAGCGCATCAGTGACGTCACGGTAGGCCTTATCTTCAATCTGCTGTTTAGAGATAACGGAGATTGAGGCCGGCGCATTCTGGATTTTTTGTTCAAAACCGGTGGCCGTCACCACCATGGTGTCTGAATCAGCTGCGTGAACAAGCGGTGAGATGGTGGCTGCGCATATGGTGGCGGCCAGTACCTTAACGCGAGGTATAGTCATTTTTACATTCCATTTCAAATGAATAAATCTCCATCGGGATAACCCTGAGAACCGTATTTATTTGTCTTGTAAGAACTCTGAATGATGGAGAGAAGAAGGAGGGATTGTACAAAAAAATGTTATTTTGTAAACATTAATGATAATTGAAATCATTTGTATTTACTTAATTGCGAATTAAATTAGCCTAAAATCAGAGAGATAGGAGTATGTAAAGGTGGAGGGCATCAGCCCTCCTGTATCATTTGCGGAGATATTGAGCGTGAAAACGCAGATGGTCTTCGATAAAGGAAGCAATAAAGTAGTAGCTGTGATCGTAGCCGGGTTGAATTCTCAGGGTCAGCGGCCACGCCTTTTGACGCGCAACCTCGGCCAGCACCGCCGGCTGCAGCTGCTGGGCGAGGAACGAGTCGCTGTCGCCCTGATCGATAAGCGTGGGGATCGCGTCGCTGGCCTGGCTGGCCTGCATCAATGCGCAGCTGTCCCACGCCTGCCAGCTGGCTTCGTCGGCGCCCAAATAGGCGCTAAACGCTTTTTGCCCCCACGGCACCTGGGTAGGGTTGACGATCGGTGCAAAGGCCGACACGCTGGCGAAACGGCCAGGGTTCTTCAGTGCTATAATAAGCGCACCGTGACCCCCCATTGAGTGGCCGCTGATTGCGCAGCGATCGCTGACGTTAAACTGCGCGCCAATCAGCTGCGGCAGCTCGTCGCGAAGATAATCGTACATGCGAAAATGCGCGGACCACGGCGCTTCGGTGGCGTTGAGATAAAACCCCGCGCCTTTGCCCAGATCGTAGGCGCTATCGTCGGCGACGCTATCGCCGCGCGGGCTGGTATCCGGCATCACCAGGACCAGGCCTAGCTCGGCCGCGATGCGCTGAGCGCCGGCTTTGGTGGTAAAGTTCTCATCGTTGCAGGTCAGGCCGGAAAGCCAGTATACAACCGGCGGCGGTGCGGTATCGCGCTGCGGGGGTAAGAAGATGCTGAACGTCATTGAACAGTTCAGCGTGGTGGAGTCATGCCGCCAGCGTTGCTGCCGACCTTCATAACAGCGATGCTCTTCAAGCAATTCCATGCCGGGCTCCTCTGAAAAGGGAATACGCGAATCTGCAGACCCTACTTTACGCGTATAAGCGGTAGCGGCCGCTGGGCGATTCTGCGTATGTGGACGTAATTTTTCATCATACAGATATTTCATACACTGGTGAGCAACTTTCACTTTCTCCTTTCGGGAACATATTGCATCATTAATGCAACTTTTAGCCAACATGCTCCGGCGGCTGTGCTATTGAGAATGACGCGAAGTTGTTCTTTTATTCGGGAAGTGGCAACTGGCGGGCGTTAAACGATTGACAGGCGCGACGTGGAAGAGGTGAGACCGGAAGCGCACTATCAATAGATAACGCAAATTTCAATAATTATCGTTTCGGCTACTAGATTATGTGCGCTACCTCACGCACAATGCATGCAAACTTTGCCCTCAGAAGAGCAAAGAGCGCCACACCTGCAGGAGAACATAAATGTCATCACTGAGCAAAGAAGCCATACTCGTTCATGAAGCGCTGGTCGCTCGTGGGCTGGAGACGCCGTTGCGTCCGCCAGTACAAGAAATAGATAATGAAACTCGCAAGCGTTTGATTGCCGGACACATGACTGAGATTATGCAGCTGCTGAATCTTGATCTTAGTGATGACAGTCTGATGGAAACCCCGCATCGCATCGCTAAAATGTATGTCGATGAGATCTTTTCCGGACTGGACTACGCCAGGTTCCCCAAAATCACCGTCATCGAGAACAAGATGCAGGTTGATGAAATGGTTACCGTGCGCGATATCACCCTGACCAGCACCTGCGAACACCACTTCGTGACGATTGATGGTAAAGCGACGGTTGCCTATATTCCGAAAGATTCGGTCATTGGCCTGTCGAAAATCAACCGCATCGTGCAGTTCTTCTCCCAGCGCCCGCAGGTGCAGGAGCGCCTGACGCAGCAGATTTTAACCGCGCTGCAGACCCTGCTCGGCACCAGCAACGTGGCGGTATCGATTGATGCAGTGCATTACTGCGTGAAGGCGCGCGGTATTCGCGATGCAACCAGCGCCACCACCACCACCTCGTTGGGCGGCCTGTTTAAATCCAGCCAGAATACCCGCCAGGAGTTCCTGCGCGCCGTACGTCACCACAGCTAAAATCGGAGCAGGGTACATGGAAAGAAACGTCACGCTGGACTTCGTTCGTGGCGTCGCGATCCTGGGTATTCTGCTGCTGAATATTAACGCCTTCGGCCTGCCGAAGGCGGCCTATCTCAACCCGGCGTGGTCCGGGAGCCTCTCCGTTAGCGACACCTGGACCTGGGCGATTCTCGACCTGCTGGCGCAGGTGAAATTCTTGACCCTCTTTGCTCTGCTGTTTGGCGCCGGGCTTCAGATGCTGCTGCCTCGCGGCAAGCGCTGGATCCAGTCGCGTCTGACGCTGCTGGCGCTGCTGGGGTTTATCCACGGACTCTTTTTCTGGGATGGCGATATCCTGCTGGCCTATGCGCTGGTGGGGCTGGTGGCCTGGAGAATGATTCGCGACGCGCATCACCTCAAATCCCTGTTTAATACCGGCGTGATGCTGTACGTCATCGGCGTGGCGGTGCTGGTGCTGCTTGGCGTCATTTCCGGCAATGCACCGAATCGCTCCTGGGTGCCCGATGCGGCAAATTTACAGTATGAGCAGTACTGGAAGTTGAACGGCGGCTTCGAAGCGATAAGCAACCGTGCGGATATGCTGTCGGATAGCCTGCTGGCGCTCGGCGCGCAGTACGGCTGGCAGCTGTCGGGAATGATGCTGATGGGCGCCGCCCTGATGCGCAGCGGCTGGTTAAAAGGGCAGTTTAGCCTCAGCCACTACCGGCGCACCGGCGTCCTGCTGGTCATCGCCGGAATGGCGGTGAATATCCCGGCGATTTTCGCCCAGTGGTATCTCGACTGGGATCCCCGCTGGTGCGCGTTCCTGCTGCAGGCGCCGCGCGAGCTCGGCGCGCCGCTGCAAACCATTGGCTACGCCTCCCTGGCGTGGGGCTTCTGGCCCTGGCTGTGTAAGCTGCGGCTGGTGACTGCCATTGCCTGCGTCGGGCGCATGGCGCTGACCAACTACCTGCTACAAACCCTCATCTGCACCACGCTCTTTTACCACCTTGGCCTGTTTATGAAGTTCGACCGCCTGCAGCTGCTGGCCTTCGTCGTTCCGGTTTGGGCGGTAAACCTCATATTCTCACTCTTCTGGCTGCGTCATTTCCGCCAGGGCCCGGTTGAATGGCTGTGGCGTCAGCTCACCCTGCGGGCCTCAGGGACATCATTAAAGAACACATCCAGATAACGATCTCGATCACAATCGTTAACAAAATGAATGTAAGCGTTTTCAGGCGTGTGACCTCACTCACGTAGCGCGCCGCGCGTCGCTGCCAGAATAGCCACCTTGCTGAACACAGGAGGTGGGTGTGACGTATTGCAATTCTCTACAGGTCGGTGAGCATGATTACCATTCGTGATGTCGCCCGTCAGGCGGGGGTTTCCGTCGCGACGGTCTCGCGCGTGCTGAATAATAGCGCGCTGGTGAGCCCGGATACGCGCGAAAGCGTAATGAAAGCGGTAACGCAGCTGGGCTACCGGCCCAACGCCAACGCGCAGGCGCTGGCGACGCAGGTCAGCGATACCATCGGCGTGGTGGTGATGGACGTATCGGATGCCTTTTTCGGCGCGCTGGTGAAGGCGGTGGATACCGTGGCCCAGCAGCATCAGAAATACGTGCTGATCGGCAATAGCTACCACGAGGCGGAAAAAGAGCGTAACGCCATCGAAGTGCTGATCCGCCAGCGCTGTTCGGCGCTGATCGTGCACTCCAAGGCGCTGAGCGACGAGGAGCTCGGCGATTTCATGCAGCATATTCCGGGGATGGTGCTGATCAACCGCATTGTGCCCGGCTATGCGCACCGCTGCGTCGGTCTGGATAACGTCAGCGGGGCGCTGATGGCGACGCGGATGCTGCTCAACCACGGCCACCAGCGGATCGGCTATCTCTCCTCAAATCACGGCATTGAGGATGACTCTCTGCGTCGGGAGGGGTGGTTCAAGGCGTTACAGGAACAAAGCATTATTGCCCCCGACAGCTGGGTAGGCTCCGGCTCGCCGGATATGCAGGGCGGCGAGGCGGCAATGGTCGAGCTACTGGGGCGTAATTTAGGCCTCACCGCCGTTTTCGCCTACAACGACAGCATGGCGGCCGGTGCGCTGACCACGCTGAAAGATAACGGCATTGTCGTGCCGCAGCATCTGTCGCTGATTGGCTTTGATGATATCCCTATTTCTCGTTACACCGACCCACAGCTGACGACGGTGCGCTATCCTATTATGTCGATGGCAAAACTGGCCACCGAGCTGGCGCTGCTGGGGGCTGCAGGGAAACTCGACCATGACGCTCGCCACTGCTTTATGCCGACTCTGGTACGTCGCCATTCGGTGACCCAGCGGCAAATTGTGGGGCCGATCACTAACTGAAAAGGGCAGGGATGTAACCGCTTTCAATCTGTGAGTAAATTCACAGTATATTAACATTCAACTGATTATGATGGCCGCGTTTACCAGTCCTGACCATTTTGTCACGGTGATTAATCACTTTTACAACGGGAACAAGGCGCTAAACTGCGAGTAAAGCCGTACCTTTGGAGCGTTACCCTACACGGAAGACAGAATTTACAGTCGTGAACCTTGTTGTGCGGTAACGTTAATGTAACAACTTCCCGCCAGCCGTTTTCACACCAATGACCCTGCATAAAAAAAACCGGAGATTCCATGAATAAGAAGGTGTTAACCCTGTCTGCAGTTATGGCGAGTATGTTATTTGGCGCCGCGGCACACGCAGCTGATACCCGCATCGGCGTAACCATTTATAAATATGACGACAACTTTATGTCGGTGGTGCGTAAGGCCATTGAGAAAGACGGCAAATCGGCGCCGGACGTTCAGCTGCTGATGAACGACTCGCAAAACGACCAGTCCAAACAGAACGACCAGATTGACGTCCTGCTGGCAAAAGGCGTCAAGGCGCTGGCCATTAACCTGGTGGATCCGGCTGCTGCAGGCACCGTTATCGATAAAGCGCGCGGACAGAACGTCCCGATAGTGTTCTTTAACAAAGAGCCTTCCCGTAAAGCGCTGGACAGCTATGATAAGGCGTTTTACGTCGGTACCGACTCTAAAGAGTCCGGTATTATCCAGGGCGACCTGATTGCTAAACACTGGAAAGCCAACGCCGGCTGGGATCTGAACAAAGACGGTCAGATTCAGTATGTGCTGCTGAAAGGCGAGCCGGGCCATCCGGATGCTGAAGCGCGTACCACCTACGTCATTAAAGAGCTCAATGACAAAGGTCTGAAAACCCAGCAGCTGCAGATGGACACCGCGATGTGGGATACCGCTCAGGCGAAAGATAAGATGGACGCCTGGCTCTCCGGCCCTAACGCGAACAAAATTGAAGTGGTTATCGCCAACAATGATGCGATGGCAATGGGTGCGGTAGAAGCGCTGAAAGCGCATAACAAGAGCAGCATTCCGGTCTTCGGCGTCGACGCCTTACCAGAAGCGCTGGCGCTGGTTAAATCCGGTGCGATGGCCGGTACCGTGCTGAACGATGCCAATAACCAGGCAAAAGCAACCTTCGATCTGGCGAGAAACCTGGCAGCCGGTAAAGAACCTGCTGCAGGCACCAGCTGGAAGATTGAAAATAAAATCGTTCGCGTTCCTTACGTTGGCGTAGATAAAGACAATCTGAGCCAGTTTATCGGCAAATAATATTTAATACTCGGTTTCGAGCTGCGGGTGAATACCATTTCGCAGCTCGATATTCATCGAGTAGATGTACGGGCGTATCAGCTATAAATAAAATCACTCGGGAAACGTTGAGATCAACGTCGCCGGTAAAATGGCAGCCTGAAGGATCGCCAGCCGCTACGCCCGATTATTCCTGATACAGAACCAGACCCTTATTTTGGCGCTAATTCGTCAGCTGAGGGTGTGCATGAACGCAGCCAGGTATAACTATGGTCAGTAATAATAGCGAACGGTCGGGCGAATTTTTGTTGGAAATGAGCAACATCAACAAATCATTTCCTGGCGTCAAGGCACTCGATAATGTCAATCTGAAGGTCCGTCCTCACTCTATTCATGCCTTAATGGGCGAGAACGGAGCGGGAAAATCGACATTATTAAAATGCCTTTTTGGGATCTATCAAAAAGATTCCGGCAGCATTCTTTTTCAGGGAAAAGAGATCGACTTCCATTCGGCTAAAGAAGCCCTGGAAAACGGCATCTCAATGGTTCACCAGGAATTAAACTTAGTATTACAGCGTTCGGTAATGGACAACATGTGGCTGGGGCGTTATCCCACCAAGGGCATGTTTGTCGATCAGGAAAAAATGTATCGCGATACCAAAGCGATATTTGATGAACTGGATATTGATATTGACCCGCGCGCGCGCGTGGGGACGCTATCGGTATCGCAAATGCAGATGATCGAAATTGCGAAGGCATTTTCCTATGACGCCAAAATCGTCATTATGGATGAGCCGACGTCGTCGCTGACCGAAAAAGAGGTCAACCATCTGTTTAAGATCATCCGTAAGCTGAAAGAACGCGGCTGCGGCATTGTCTATATCTCCCACAAAATGGAAGAGATTTTCCAGCTGTGCGATGAGATAACCATCCTGCGCGACGGTCAGTGGATTGCCACCCAGCCGCTGGAAGGACTGGACATGGATAAGATCATCGCCATGATGGTCGGCCGCTCTCTGAACCAGCGTTTCCCGAACCGTGAAAATACGCCGGGCGAGGTGATTCTTGAGGTGCGCAACCTGACGTCTCTGCGTCAGCCGTCGATCCGCGACGTCTCCTTCGACCTGCACAAGGGCGAAATCCTCGGCGTGGCCGGGCTGGTGGGGGCCAAGCGCACCGATATCGTTGAGACCCTGTTCGGCATTCGCGAAAAGGCCGGCGGGACGATCAAACTCCACGGTAAGAAAATTAATAACCATAGCGCCAACGAAGCCATTAACCACGGCTTTGCGCTGGTTACCGAAGAGCGCCGCTCTACCGGGATTTACGCTTATCTGGATATCGGCTTTAACTCCCTGATCTCCAATATTAAGAAATATAAGAATAGGATCGGATTGCTGGATAACTCACGCATGAAAAGCGATACCCAATGGGTTATTGACTCCATGCGCGTGAAGACCCCAGGACAGCATACGCAAATTGGTTCGCTGTCCGGCGGTAACCAGCAGAAGGTTATTATCGGCCGCTGGCTGTTAACCCAGCCGGAGATTTTGATGCTTGATGAACCGACGCGCGGGATTGACGTCGGGGCTAAGTTTGAAATCTATCAGCTGATTGCCGAGCTGGCCAAAAGAGAGAAAGGGATCATTATTATTTCCTCCGAGATGCCGGAGCTGCTGGGTATTACTGACCGTATTCTGGTAATGAGCAACGGTCTCGTTGCCGGAATTGTTGAGACAAAAACCACTACGCAAAACGAAATTTTACGTCTTGCGTCGTTGCATCTTTAAGATCAGGGGCTTGCGATGAGCGCATTAAATAAAAAGAGTTTTCTCACCTACCTGAAGGATGGTGGGATTTACGTTGTTCTTTTGGTCCTGCTGGCCATTATTATTTTCCAGGATTCCACCTTCTTAAGTTTACTCAACTTAAGTAACATTCTGACTCAGTCCTCGGTGCGTATTATTATCGCGCTGGGCGTTGCGGGGCTCATCGTCACTCAGGGCACCGACCTGTCAGCCGGACGTCAGGTTGGCCTGGCGGCGGTTATCGCCGCAACGATGCTGCAGGCGGTGGATAACGCCAACAAGGTCTTCCCGGATATGGCAACCATGCCAATTCCGCTGGTGATCCTGCTGGTGTGCGCGATTGGTGCGGTGATTGGCCTGATTAACGGCATTATCATCGCCTACCTTAACGTGACGCCGTTTATCACCACCCTGGGCACTATGATCATCGTTTATGGGATCAACTCCCTGTACTACGATTTTGTTGGCGCCTCGCCGGTTTCCGGATTCGACAGCCACTTCTCGCACTTCGCTCAAGGGTTTATTGCGCTGGGGACGTTCCGCCTGTCGTATATTACTTTCTACGCGCTGATTGCCGTCTTCTTCGTCTGGATCCTGTGGAACAAAACCCGCTTCGGCAAAAACATCTTTGCTATCGGCGGCAACCCGGAAGCGGCGAAGGTTTCCGGGGTTAACGTGGGCCTCAACCTGCTGATGATTTATGCCCTGTCCGGCGTGTTTTACGCCTTCGGCGGGCTGCTGGAGGCCGGACGAATCGGATCCGCTACCAACAACCTCGGCTTTATGTACGAGCTGGATGCGATTGCGGCCTGCGTCGTCGGCGGCGTCTCCTTCAGCGGCGGCGTGGGTACCGTGTTCGGCGTGGTTACCGGCGTTATCATCTTTACGGTGATTAACTACGGGCTGACCTATATCGGCGTGAACCCGTACTGGCAGTATATTATCAAGGGCGCCATTATTATCTTCGCCGTTGCGCTGGATTCGCTGAAATACGCGCGCAAAAAATAACGTTCGATGTTTATCAGGCCCGCGCAGTGCGCGGGCTTTTTTTGTCTGCGCGCCAGGGGGTTTATTGCTAAACCGCTTCAGGGTTTAAGGATTAAAGTCCCAAAATAGACAAATAAGCCCCCGTGCAGCAATTCTCTTTCCACGATATCTGGAGGAAGATAGTGCAGAATTTGCCTTTCTGGTAAAGATAATTATTTTTGCATAATTAATGGATAGTTTATTCAGGATGATTTTAAGCACATGAGTAAGTCATTGAGTGATTGATGAAATATAGTGAGCAAATTGTAAAAGAATGGGTTGAGTTTTCGCTGCTGATTTCCGAACCGGTCTCCGCTAAGCTGCGGCATTCGATGCGTAAATGGATTATTCATGCTCTGACCCTGAAAGGCGAAGGGATGCTGGAGTTTACCGGGTAGCAATATCATATCGGTAATATCCATTCCCGGGTTGGCGTTCCGGCGAGCCTGGTGCTCAAAGGCATGCGCATCATCACTCAGTCGATGCTTAACTATATTCAGTCATTAGCGCTCGACAGTAAATTAAGTATTCTGATGCAGCAGTACGTTTCGGTATCGATACAAATTGCCAGCGAGCTGATGACCTACGCTTATGAAAAATATCAGCTAAACGAAGCGAAGAACGAAGAGTCCTACCGCCTGCACAATCTTATTGCCAACCTTGAGCTGGAAAAGGCAAGCAGCACGCCGCGCTGTTTAACTGGGAAAATGCGCTGATCTATGCGCTGGTCTCGCGTACCGCTAATATTCACTCCTATCTGTTAAGCGATTCAGAGTTTGGCCTGTGGTTCCGCCACAAATGCAGTCAGCACCTCGGCAGGCAGCCGGAAATAGAACAAATTAATCTGCTGATTGAAGCCATTGACGACATGTTAAAAAAGGTGCGGATACCGGCGGAAACGAGCTGGACTCTATTCAGTCCCTGCTGAGCGATATTCGCTCAAAGACCATGATCATCAATAACCTGTTCACCTCGCTGTTTGAAGAGGCCAATCGCCTGGAAAGCGGTAAAGACGGCTGACCAACCTGCTAAACCGGCGCTTCATGTCAACGGTTCTCAAGCACGAGGTGAAGCTGGCGATGGAGAGTCGCAAAAATCTGGCGGTGGCGATGCTGGACGTCGACCACTTCAAGAAGATCAACGATACCTGGGGCCACTCGACCGGGGATGAGGTCTTACGCCATATCGCGGCGATCCTGACGGAGAGCACGCGCGCCAGTGACTACGTGTTCCGCTACGGCGGCGAGGAGTTCATGATTGTTTATCTGGAGTTTACCCGCCACCAGACGCTGAGTTTTGTCGACGCTATCCGCCACAAAATTGCCAGCTCGCCTTACGTGACCGCGGACGGGCAAAAGGTCGCGTTCAGCGCCTCGTTCGGGGTCAGCCACTATCGCGGCCATCCTGATTATCAAAAAATGGTCGATGAGGCCGATAAGGCGCTGTATGACGCCAAAAACGGCGGCCGTAACCGGGTGGTCGGGTGGTTGAATTTAGCGATTAAACGGCGGATTTAGCGCCGCGCGACGCCCGTCGGGCCGCGCGCTATTTATTCTGCAGCTCCAGCAGCTGCTCAGGCGTCACCGCCGGGTAGGACTGCGCCCCCTGCGGAACTTCCTGCTGTGCCGGAATAGGGATCAGCGGGCCCAGAAAACGCGGCTCGCGTTTGAACACGTAGAGGTCCGCGAGGGCGCCAAAGCGCGCGCCGAACTCGCGCAGCCGCACGTTCCACATATCTTTTGGCGACGGAACCGCATAGCACTGCGCCTGAATGCCCATATGCAGGGCGATAAACAGCGCGCGCTCGCAGTGGAAGCGCTGGGTGATGATAATAAAATCGTTGGTGTCGAACACCTTGCGGGTCCGCACGATAGAGTCGAGGGTGCGGAAGCCGGCATAGTCCAGCACGATATCCGCTGGATCGACGCCTGCTTTAATCAGGTCCCGGCGCATTGTCATCGGCTCATTATAGCTCTGCAGCGCGTTATCACCGCTGAGCAGCAGGTAGTTCACCTTACCGCTGTTGTAGGCGTTGAGCGCACCCTGAATACGGTAGCGGTAGTATTGATTGATGACCCCGGTACGGTAGTACTTGGCGGTGCCGAGCACCACCCCAACCTGGCGGTAAGGCAGATCCTGCAGTTCATCGTAGATATAGGGCGCGGTTTTCCAGCTCATCCAACGGTCAAGACCCAGCACGGTCAACAGCAGCAGGCCGAACAGGACTAACAGGCTGTATAACACACGCTTTAACATTAACCAGGCTCAACGGTAGACAATGGAGTGTTCAGGCTACTTTACCCGCCGGGCAAGAGCAAGAAACCATCGTTTGATTGCGGGGATTTTCAACAAAACGGGCCCGAGGCCCGTATTATGGGTAATTTAACCGAGCAGCACGCGGTCAATACTGTGACAGCCGAGGGCTTTCAGCGTGGCGGCGGTGGCATCCCACTGGATCAGCGCTGCATCGGCTTTTTCGGCGAGAATGGCCCGCTGGATATCGGCATAATCATAGCCGTTCAGGCTGAGCAGGTTGAGGGCGCCCTGCAGCGGCGGCAGCGTCGGGTTAAAGGCGGCGTTTTCGGCATAGCTGCCTGAGAAGAGCGTGCCGTCCTTCAGCTCCAGCGCGACGCCTGACGGCGACTGGCTGTAGGGCATGTGGCAGCGATTTGCTGCCCGGATCGCCGCCTGCGCCAGCGCGTCGCCGCTTAGCGGGAAGCCGTGATCCTGTTCGTCCATCAGCAGCGTTTTGATCTCCAGATCCTTCGGACCAAACGCGTCCGGCAGATAGTGCTGCAGCGAATGCGCCTCGCGGCCCGGCAGGTGGATGCGCAGCACCTGGCTACTGTTGAGCTCGTTCATAAACTGGCGACAGTGGCCGCAGGGCGTGTAGTTAACGGTGATTGCCAGCAGGGATTTTTCGCCGCGCAGCCACGCATGGCTGATGGCGCTCTGCTCCGCATGGACGGTTTGTTGCATGGTCGCGCCGAGGAATTCCATATTGCCGCCGAAATACCAGCGCCCGCTGACGCCGCGCGCGATAGCGCCAACGTTAAAATGCGAGAGGTCGGCGCGCGCACAGGCGGCGGCCAGCGGCAGGAGGGCAAAGGCCAGCGCGTCTTCGTCGAGGCCGGTCGCGCTTTGCAGCGCGGCGACCTGGTCTGCATCGAGCATGGCCGGGAAATGCGGGTCGGTCAGCATCGGGGCGATTGCCGTCTGCAGGTCTGCCGTCAGTTGAGGGAGAGCAGCTTGAAAACGTGGGTGCATGGCGTTGCCTCATAACAATGTAATGGAAATCTAGTGTACGGGCGGTGATGGCCTGTATATGTGATTAATATCTCATTGTTTGTGCAACTATATTACGTTGCATTAATAAATGTGACTTAAATCACATATTATCCCACCACGGCTAAAATGACCGGGAACAAAAACGGCGCAATCAGGGAGGTAATAATCCCGCACAGCACCAGCGCCAGCGAGCTGAAGGCCCCCTCCTGGTAATCCAGCTCCGCACAGCGCGCGGTGCCCAGCGCGTGCGAGGCGGTACCCATCGACAGGCCGCGTGAGGCCTTGGTGCGGATGCGCATCAGGTTGAGCAGCGTATGGCCGAAAACCGCACCGAGGATGCCGACGAAGATAACGCATACCGCGCTGATTGCCGGAATACCGCCAATGCTGCCGCTGACCGCCATCGCAATCGGCGTGGTGACCGATTTCGGCATGATCGACGCGGCGATTTGCGGCGTCGCGCCCATTAACAGCGCCACGGTGGTCCCGGTGACCATCGCCACCACGCTGCCAATAAAGCAGATGGTAATAATCGATTTCCAGCGGGCGCGAATCTGGTGGAGCTGCTCGTATAAAGGAAAGGCCAGCGCCACCACCGCAGGCTGCAGCAGATCGTTGAGGATCTTACTGCCCTGAAAATAGCGATCGTAGGAGATGCCGGTCAGCAGCAGAAAAGGGATGATGACCACCATCGCCACCAGCAGCGGGTTGAGCAGCGGAAATTTAAAGCGCGCTGCCAGCCTGCGGGCGAGGAAAAAGACGATCAGCGTCAGCGGCAGTGACCACCAGATTTCATGCATCATTTTTGCTTCCTTTTTGGCCGACCACTTTGCGTTCGCCGTGCACCAGGTGAGAGCTCCAGCTGACAACCAGAAAAACGACCAGCGTGCTGATGGTACAGGAGACGGCGACCGGGCCGAGCTGAGCGCGGAGCAAATCCCAGTACTGCATTACGCCCACGCCGATGGGCACGAACAGCAGCGCCATATAGCGAATCAGCACGTTACAGCCGGGATTAACCCACTTCGGCGGCATAATCTGCAGCGCCAGCAGGACGAACAAAATCAGCATCCCGATAATGCTGCCGGGGATGGTAATGGGCAGCAGGGAGGCGATAAAAATCCCGGCATACAGGCAGGCGTAAATCAGCACAAAAGCTCGCAGATACTGCCAGATAATAATCAGTGATTGACTCATGGTAATAACCCTTGATGAACCGCATTCATCATACAATTAAACCCAAAAATGTGCTACCGATCACATCATGAATAATACGCATAGCGGGGATAGAGAAATGGAACCCCACGCGGGCAGTGCCACGGCTACGATGCCTGCGATAAATAATCAAGAAACCGGCTGAGGGCAAGAGATGGCGTTTCACTTTTTCGCCAGAATACCCCGACGCTACCTTTTTGTTCGATGCGCGGCAAATTAAGAATCGCCAGCTGCTGCTGTTCGGCAAAGCGCTGCGCCAGACGTAAAGAAAGAATAGAGATCATATCGCTGCTTTGCAGCAGGTTGCTGGTGACGTTCATCGACGCCGACTCGATGGTATTTTCCGGCAGCATAACGCCGTTATCCACCAGGGCGTTGTCAATGCTCAGGCGGATCGGCGTGCCGGTTGGCCAGACTATCCAGCGCCAGTGGGCGAGGTCGGCCCAGCCGAGGCTCGGCATCTGCGCCAGCGGATGATCGGGGCGGGCGACGAAGCACACCGGCTCGGTATACAGCACCCGGTAGTTAAGCGGCAGCTCCAGCGCCCGTCCGCCCACCCGGCCCACCACGACG